>CAMWNY010000026.1 GCA_947175775.1 uncultured Lachnospiraceae bacterium
TACTCATTATGTAACCTTATATTTTTTTTAATATAACATAAAAAAAGGAAATTGTATATACAATTTCCTTTTTTTGTACATTTTACACAATAATTTTGAGCATTTAGACAATTTCCAACCACAACATTTTTGACAAATCACATGCAATCGGCGCCATCAACATAACAAATGCCCTACAAATTTGAGTGACTGTATCATTTCTGTCTCCATGGACTTCTTTTGTGCCTGTTTCACACTCTGCTGTCATACCCGTATTATCCAGCCGCTTTGGTACCGCTGTATCCACCGCAGATTTTCTGACCTCTGCCACAATCTCTCCGATTTTCAGCTCTTTCTGTAATACATTCAAAAGCTCCATTAGCGCAGCTGCAATATTATGACGATTCGGCATCGTGTTCTCACGCTGAATATATTTATCAATCTTCTGTTCTGCCTGCTCAAAAGAAAGATGAATCCTTTGAATGCACTCCTTTGGGATTGTTTCATATCCTCCCTGGCTGTTCCACAAAGATGCTGCAAGAATCACGCGCCTATATCTGCCAAGAAACTTATACATTCCCTCAAGCGCTCCATCGTTCCAACTCTCATAAAAAGGTGCATCCTTCTCTTTCGGCGTGTTCTCAAAAAGCAAATAAAGCCGCAGGCAGTCTGTTCCATAATCCATTACCAAATCCTCGTCAAACACTTTTGCACCTGTTTTGCCAATCCACTCAAACAGCACATGTGCTTTATCGCTTTTATATAGGAAGCTGTCGGGAATATCGCATCCCGACAATCCTTTTGCATAGTATTCAATCTCTCTGTGATTAAGCGGTGTTAAAATATGATTCATTGCTTCAATTATTTTACGACAATATTAAGGATTCTTCCCTTAACATAAATCTCCTTTACAACCGTTTTTCCTGCCATAAGGTCCGCAATCACTTTTATTGCATGTGCTTTTTCTTTCACGCTGTCCTGCGATTCATCAAGCCCTACCATCAGCGTCGCCTTCACCTTACCATTAATCTGTACCGCAATCTCGACATTCGCATCAATCGTTTTTGCCTCATCAAATTCCGGCCATTTTTGCTGATATGCCCTTCCTTTTTCCGCAAAATGAACTTCCCAAAGCTCTTCTGTCATATGAGGCGCAACTGGATTTAACAAAAGAAGCAGTGTTTCGTATTCCGCTTTTGTTATGCTGTTCGTCTTATAGAAATCATTCACAAGAGCCATCATTGCTGCAATCGCGGTATTAAATTTCAGTCCTTCAAAATCGTTTGATACTTTCTTGATGGTTTGGTGCATCTTTGTCTCCATTTCTGCACGGTACGCATCATCCTCTGTCAGCATATCCTGAAGCTTCCATACTCTGTCGAGGAAGCGACGGCATCCCTTTACGCCTTCCGCGCTCCAGGCTGCGCTCAAATCAAACGCTCCGATAAACATTTCATATGTCCTAAGCGTGTCCGCACCAAACTCATTGACAACATCATCCGGATTAACCACATTGCCTCTTGACTTTGACATCTTCTCGCCATTCTCACCCAAAATCATACCATGCGAAGTCCGCTTCCTATACGGTTCATTGCATGATACCAGTCCCTGATCATAAAGGAACTTATGCCAAAATCTTGAATACAGAAGATGCAGTGTCGTGTGTTCCATACCGCCGTTATACCAATCCACAGGCATCCAGTAATCAATTGCCTCTTTGCTTGCAAACGTCTCCTCATTATTGGGATCAATATATCTTAAAAAATACCACGAAGAACCTGCCCACTGCGGCATGGTATCTGTCTCACGCTCTGCCTTACCGCCACATTTCGGACAAGTCGTTTCCACCCAGCCGCGCATTGCCGCAAGCGGAGACTCACCAGTATCGGTCGGCATATAACTGTCCACTTCCGGAAGTCTTAACGGGAGCTCACTCTCGTTAAGCGGCACATACCCACAGCATGGACACTTCACAATCGGAATCGGCTCTCCCCAATAACGCTGCCGTGAAAATACCCAGTCACGAAGCTTAAAATTAACTTTTCTGTGTCCGATACCCTTCTCTTCAAGCCAGTCTATCATCGAAGCCTTCGCATCACTTACCTCTAATCCGTTCAGAAAACCTGAATTACAAAGCGTTCCTGTAGCGACATCCGTAAATGCCTCATTCTGCACATCTCCTCCCGCTACAACTTCTATAATCGGAAGACCAAACTTCTTCGCAAAATCCCAGTCTCTTGTATCATGTGCAGGAACCGCCATAATCGCTCCTGTTCCGTATGACATAAGCACATAATCGGAAACCCATACCGGAATCTCTTTTTCATTAACGGGATTGACCGCCGAAATTCCTTTTAAGCAAACACCTGTTTTGTCTTTTGCAAGTTCTGTACGCTCAAAATCTGACTTCTTAGATGCCTGCTCACGATAGCCTGCAACTTCCTCATAATTTTCTATGTCTGCCTTATATTTTTCAATCAAAGGATGTTCCGGTGAAATTACCATATAGGTGGCTCCAAACAGCGTATCCGGTCTTGTCGTATAGACAGTCAGGATTTCATCCTTATCCTTAAGCCTAAAGTTAACCTCCGCTCCTTCTGAACGTCCTATCCAGTTTTTTTGGGAAACCTTTACCTTTTCAATATAATCAACATCATTCAAGCCATCGATTAACTGATCCGCATACTCTGTAATTTTGAGCATCCACTGGGACTGCATCTTTCGGATTACTTCTGATCCGCATCTCTCGCAGACACCATTTACAACCTCCTCATTTGCAAGCCCTACTTTACATGAGGTGCAAAAATTAATCGGCATTTCATTCTTATATGCAAGCCCTTTTTTAAACAACTGTAAAAAAATCCACTGTGTCCACTTGTAATACTTCTCATCCGTAGTGTTAATTTCCTTTGACCAGTCAAAGGAATAGCCAAGCGATTTTAACTGCTCTTTAAAACGTGCCACGTTATTCTTTGTGACAATCTTCGGGTGAATTTTATTTTTAATGGCATAATTTTCCGTTGGAAGACCAAATGCATCCCACCCCATCGGAAACAGTACATTATATCCCTGCATCCTGCGTTTTCTTGACACAATATCCATCGCCGTATATGGTCTGGGATGACCTACATGAAGCCCTTGCCCCGAAGGATACGGAAACTCTACAAGTGCATAATATTTTGGCTTTGACTTATCAATCCCTGCTTTAAAAGCTTCTTCCTTGTCCCATATATCCTGCCATTTTTTCTCAATGTCCTTTGGAGAATATTCTCTGATCATATATCCTGCTCCTTTTATAGTTGATGTGTACGGGCAAACTTTACAAAAAATTGCCGCGTTCCTTTTTATATCATTTTGACAAACGTGTCTTTATTGTAGCGCAATCGCCTCTATATTGCAAGTCTTGGCAAAAAGAAAAGAAAAAAATAACGTAACAGGAAGTCGAAGGCTGAACTGTTACAAAATAACCTTATTGTCTTCCGGTCTACAATAATGCAAGCGCCTTTCGTTCTATCATTTCATCAATTCTCTCGATATACTGCGCCACGTCCTTTACATTCTCGCACCGCTCAATCCGCCCGTCGGGATACACCCGTTTCGTAATCGCCCCCGCGCCAAGCGCCACAATGGTCTGCACTTCCTCCATTATCAGAATATTATAAATCCCATACTTCCCTTCTCTCGCATACCCCACGTTCTCAAAATTCCCCGACATATTTTTCTGCCGGTACAGATAATAAGGTTTCATGCCAAGCGCATCCGCACCTTTTTGTGCAATCTCCATTGTCGCATCCGTATTGTTCAGCGAAGCGATACCGTTCTCCTCTATCCACTGGCTAAGCTTCGACGCGCGCTTAATCGCCAAAGAATGCACCGTAAGACTGTCAGGATTTAACTTTGCAATCTCATCGACCGTATTCTGCACATCCGCTTCCAGCTCGCCTGGAAGCCCCAAAATAATATCCATATTAATATTGTCAAACCCTGCCGCTCTCGCTAATGTAAATGCCTCCTTTACCTGCGCCACCGTATGCTGCCTGCCAATGATTTTCAGCGTTTCGTCCTTCATTGTCTGCGGATTGACCGAAACACGCGTCACGCCGTGCTTCTTTAAAACATCCAGCTTATCCCTCGTAATACTGTCCGCACGCCCTGCCTCAACCGTAAACTCCGTGACATGCTGAAAATCAAACCGCTCCCGCACACGCGAAAGCAGCCTGTCAAGCGCATCTGCGTCCAGCGTCGTAGGCGTACCGCCGCCGATATAAACCGTATCCAGCACCTTATCCTGATACGCCTGCGCCACAAAATCAATCTCCCGAAAAAGCGCATCCAAATAGTCGCTTACGCGCTTTCTCCACTGCGCAATCGGATAGGACGTAAACGAACAGTAAAGACAAGTCGTCGGGCAAAACGGAATACCGATATACAGACTGTAGCCGTCCTCATAATGAATATTATCAAGAATCTGCTTTTCCCGCTTTGCAATATCCAAACTGAGCCGTGCCTTTTCATCACTGACCTCATGTTCCGCTTTCATCTGCGCAATAATCGCATCATCATCTTTTCCCTCCGCCAGCATTCCCATCGAAAGCTTTGTCGGACGGATACCTGTCAGATTCCCCCACGGAAGCGTGTGCCCTGTATAATCACATAAATCATGATAGACCGAAAGCTTATGCTCATTTTTTGTGACACATGTGTCATTTTTATAAAGATTGGTGTACTCTTTTTCCCCGTCAATATCCAATACAGCCTCCATTTTACTGTCGTTAAAAATAAGAACTGCCCGAGCCTCACCGTCCTCTCGTTTCTCCTGCTCACAGAGTCCGTACACCCGCACCTCCTGCTCCGGATAAAACGCTTTAAACAATGCATGTAAATCATACTGATACTGTTCTCTGTTTGTATATATCTTTATCATTGTAATATCAAACCTCTCCGCCTTTTCCTATTGCATCACAACCTGTAAAAGTCCATGTCCGGTTACGCCAAAACATAGATAAATCCATGCCTATCCAAGGCATGGATTGTACTTTTTCTCGTATCCAACCGTTGACGCGTCGCCGTGTCCGGAATACAGCTTCACGTCGTCAGGCAGCGTCATAATCCGTTCCCGAATCGAATCGCCAAGTGCGCGCATCGAGCCTGAATACAAATCCGTTCTTCCCACGGAGCCGTTAAAAATCGTATCCCCGCAAAACAGCGTCAAATCCTCTTTCACGTAAAAACAGCAACCGCCCTTCGTATGTCCCGGCGTATGGAGCACCTCAAATTCCACGCCTGCCATTGTAAGCGTCTGCTTATCGCGCAGATACACGTCTGCCTCAAACCCGTAGCCTTTTCCAAACCACTGTGACACATTTTTTTCCGGGTCCTTTAAAATCTCCGCCTCATCTTCATACGCGTACACCTTTGCGCCGCTGAGTTGTTTCAACTCCAAAACACCGCCCGTATGGTCACCGTGTCCGTGCGTCAAAAGAATGCCTGCTATTTTTTCAAAGCCCAAGCTCTTTGCATCTGCAAACACCACATCACCGTTGTCGCCCGGATCGATAATTACAATCTCATCCGCACCCTCTCTGTACACATAATAACAATTTGTCTGACACGCGCCAAGCACTCTTCTTTTTACCTTTAAATCCGCCATAGCAATAACCATACTCCTCTCATAGCCTGCGAATTTGTGCCTTTGCACAAATTTGCCAATGTTATCCCGTAGTCCTTTCAATATCGATTATATTGTCAATCTGTTTCAATTTCTCAATAATTGCCCTAAGCTCATCGCGTCCGCCAATCTCAAAAGACATTGCCAAAGTCGCAATCCCCTGCTTGCTTACCCTTGTATTCATGGAAATGACGTCAATGTTTTTCTCCATCAGCGTCTTTGAAATATCCGCAAGCAGACCGCTTCTGTTATGCGCATAAATTGCTATTTCTGTCAGATACTTCTCATTCTCATTATTCAGCTCTGGCTGCCACTCCGCGCTAATCAGCCGCGCACGCTCAATCTCGGACAGACAGATGATATTGACACAATCCGTCCGGTGAATGGACACGCCGCGTCCTCTTGTAACAAAGCCTACAATTTCGTCACCGGGCACCGGTGCACAGCAGCGTGAAAAACGCACCGCCACATCATGCGTTCCTTTTACGACAATGCCGCCCTTGCCTTTAGGACGCATCATTTTGTTTGCACTGTTCTCCTGAATGGACGCCAAAAGCTCGCTGTCCGTAATCTCCTTTTTATGGTTTCTCGCATAAATTTCCTGTAATCGGTTGATTACCTGCCCTTCCTTTAAGGCACCGTGACCGATTGCCGCCAGCAGCGCATCCCAGTCATTAAATCCGTACTTGTGCATGACCTGCGTCTGATATTCCGGCACAAGAAAATCTTGGGCATTAATACTCTTGGACTTGCAGTAATTTGCCAAAAGCTCGCGTCCCCTGATGACGTTCTCTTCCTTAAACTCATTTTTAAACCACTGGGAAATCTTGTTTTTCGCCTGCGAGGATTTTACAATATTGAGCCAGTCGCGGCTTGGACCTTTGGAGTTCTGCGAGGTAATAATCTCAATGCAGTCCCCGTTGTTAATCTTATAATCAATCGTAACAAGCTTATTGTTTACACGCGCGCCAATCATCCGGTTGCCGACCGCACTGTGAATGCTGTATGCAAAGTCAATCGGCGTAGAACCTGCCGGAAGATTTTTGACCTCCCCGGTCGGCGTAAAACAATACACATGATCGGAAAACAAATCCAAATCACTTTTTAAAAGCTTGACAAATTCTTTGTTGTCAGAGGTGTCACGCTGCCATTCCAAAATCTGGCTCAGCCACGCAAGCTTTTCCTCCTCACCGCCCTCAGATACCTTTCCGTCGCTTTCTTCTTTATATTTCCAGTGGGCAGCAATACCATACTCCGCTACCCTATGCATGTCATATGTCCGTATTTGAATCTCAAACGGCGTACCTGTCGGACCAATCAAGGTCGTGTGAAGCGACTGGTACATATTGGTTTTCGGCATGGCGATAAAATCCTTAAACCGCCCCGGCATCGGCTTATACATCTCATGAATGACGCCGAGTGCCGCATAACAGTCCTTCAACGAATTGACAATAATACGCACCGCAAACAAATCGTAAATTTGGTCAATCGTTTTTCCCTGATTTTTCATTTTTTTATAGATGCTGAAAAAATGCTTTACGCGCCCATCTATCTGCGCCTCAATGCCTGCTCCCGCAATGTGCTCCGTCCCCTCGTCAACCAAATCCTGCACATACTTTTCGCGCGCGTCCTTGCGCAAAGCAATCTTTTCCACCAAATCATAATACGCCTCCGGCTCAAGATATTTGAGCGAAAGGTCGTCAAGTTCTATCTTAATTTTTGAAATACCAAGCCGCTCCGCAAGCGGTGAGTATATATCGAGCGTCTCTCTTGCAATCCGCTTTTGGCTCTCAGGCGACTTGTATTTGAGCGTCCGCATATTGTGAAGGCGGTCGGCAAGTTTAATCAGGATAACACGAATGTCCTTTGCCATCGCAAGAAACATTTTCCGCAGGTTTTCCGCCTGCAGTTCTTCGCGGCTTGTCGTTCGGTCCGGCGCCGCATCCCCCGTATACTGAAGCTGCTCTAACTTCGTCACGCCGTCCACCAAAAGCTCCACGTCGGGACCAAACTGTTCGTCAAGTTCCTCGTTCGTCATAATGGTGTCCTCCACCACATCATGGAGAAGTCCGGCAATAATCGTCTCCTTGTCAAGCTCCAAATCCGCTAGGATAATCGCAACACAGAGCGGATGAATTATATAGGGTTCACCCGATTTTCTCACCTGCGCCTTGTGCGCCTCACATGCCGTTGCATACGCCTTGTCAATCAACGAAATATCATCCGAAGGGTGATATTTCTGCACACGCCGAACAAGCCCCTGATAAAGCGTATCGGGGCTTTGAAATTCTTTGATATATTCAATTCTGCGGTCGTCTGTCCTGCGGGGACCCGATTTGCTTCCGTTTATGATTAAAGAATCCTCATAAGTCCCTGTCTTCAACTGCTTTTCATCTGCCACTTTATATCACCAAACTATTTTTATTTTCCTTCATAAACAATCGCTGAATCCAGCCTGTAGCCTGCAAGCCGTTCACGTCCCTTCAACCCTGCAAGCTCCATCATGACAACAACACCGACAACTTCGCCGCCAAGCGATTCAATCAGCTTTATCATCGCCTCCGTCGTTCCGCCCGTTGCAATCAAATCATCAACCACCAGTACCTTCTGACCGGGCTGAATGGAATCCTTATGCATCTCAATTGTCGCTTTTCCATACTCCAAGTCATAGTCCACGGACACCGTTTGCGAAGGAAGCTTTCCTTTTTTCCGGATCAGTACAAACGGCTTGTGATTGTTGTATGCAATCGGCGTACCGAAAATGAAGCCTCTCGACTCTGCGCCTGCGACCACATCATACGACAAATCTTTTACCAATTCCTGCATGGTATCAATCGCAAGATGCAGCCCGTCTGCGTCCTGCAAGACACTTGTCACATCCCTGAATATAATGCCCGGCTCCGGAAAATCAGGAATTGCTCTTACGTATTCTTCAAGTTTTTTCATAACGTAACTCTCCTATCCGTTCCTTGCCTGTTACGGTCAATCCTGTTTTGGTAACAGACAAAAATCCATACAATATTTTTACCCATTATTGCCATTATAATCTTATTTATCAGATAAGTCAATCCGTCACAAAAGGCTGAGCTGCCCATCCTCATTCTCCTTGAGCTGTGCATATACCGCCTTTGCCGCCTGCTGCCTGTTTTTTACATCACCGCGCACGCCAAAGCTCGCTGCGTATCCATTCTCTTTAAGAGCTGCCGCCACCTTCTTATAGGTCTCTTTCATTTCCTTTTCCCCGCCCTCGTAAGTCACAATCGGCACGCCGCTCTCATACACCACCGTAAACCCTTTTTTCTCCAAAAGCTTTACTGCATTTTCCTTCTCCATAAATTGTATCCTCCTATTTGTGACGCCATGCCGCACCCGAAAACAGGATTAAAATCGGAAAAATCTCCAGTCTTCCCGCAAGCATATCCATAATCAGCACCAGCTTTGAAAAATATCCGAACCCTGCAAAATTACAGGTAGCGCCCACGGCTTCAAATCCCGGACCTACATTGTTAAAGCACGCAATCACTGCCGAAATATTTGTCGTCATGGAAAAACCGTCTATTGCCACAAAAATACAGCTTACAACAATTATAATCACATATATTGCAAGATATGCATTTGTATTTTCCAAAATTTTCTCATCTACAGGCTGTCCGTTTACCCGCACCACCTGTATTTTCTGCGGTTGCAATACCTGCCGGATATTGCGCCGGATGCTCTTTAAAATCAACAAAAGCCTCGCAAACTTAAAGCCGCCCCCGGTACTTCCCGCACTTGCTCCGACAAGCATCAGTGTCAGTAAAATCATTTTGGAGAGCGCCGGCCACAAATCAAAATCCGTCGTGGCAAAGCCCGTTGTCGTTACGATACTTGCCACCTGAAACGCCGCATGCCTTAGCGTTTCCCCGATGGTACCGTAAAGACCTCTGATATTCCATGCAATCATAAGAACGCTTACAAAAACCGCGCCCAAATAAAAACGCAGCTCCTCATCCTTCCACACGCTTTTAAACTGCCTGATTAAGAGCATGTAATAACAGCTGAAATTGACGCCGAACAAAAGCATAAATACCGTACATACATTCTGAAGATATGGACTGTAACCTGCAATGCTGTCGTTTTTCACACCAAACCCACCGGTTCCCGCCGTTCCAAACGCCGTGCAGACCGCATCAAACAAGGGCATTTTCCCCAACAGCAAAAACAGAATATTCAATATTGTAAGGATAATATAAATCGCATACAAAATTTCCGCTGTCGTTTTCATTTTCGGAACAAGTTTCCCCACCTTCGGACCCGGACTTTCCGCCCTTAAAAGGTGCATTGTAAAGCCGCTCTTGCTGTCGCCGCCGGATGCAATCGCGAGCACAAACACCAGTACGCCCATGCCGCCAAGCCAATGGGTAAAGCTGCGCCAATAAAGACATCCGCGCGACATCTTCTCAACCTCGCCAAGAATCGTAGCGCCCGTCGTCGTAAAACCCGAAACCGTTTCAAAAAGCGCATCCATCAAATTCGGAATTTCACCCGATATAAAAAACGGCAGACAGCCCAAAAGGCTCATCACAATCCAGCTGATGCCCACACACACAAGTCCTTCCCTTGCATAAAACGCTTTGGAGCAATGATTACAAAACAGCATTAAAATACCCGCAAGCAGCAACGTAATGAGCATACTGAAACCAAAACCGGCAACGCTTTTTATTTCATTATTAAAAATACTAATCAGCAGCGCCGGTATCATAAAGACAGCTTCCACCAGCAAAATCCTGCTGATAAATTTTCCCATCATTTTATAGTTCATAATTGTATCCCGTTATCCTTATCCGATTGTTGTCATACATTTACTCAAAAATATCATTCAGGCTATAAATAACCTGCTTCGCGCTTGTGACAATCAATACCGTGTTGCCTTTCTCAAACACCGAATCGCCATTCGGTATGATCGTCTGCCGAAAGCCGCTCGTAATAGACGCGACAAGCACGTTTTTCTTGATATGAAGCTGCTTTAACGGTTCCCCGCAGTGCAGCGTATTTTCATCCACAAGAAACTCTATCGCCTCCGCCTGCCCATCCGCAATATAATGAATGGCACGCGCGGCTCCTGCCTGATTGCGCAATGCCCGCACGTAGCGCACAATCGCGTTGCTGCAAAGCGACTTCGGGCTGATAATGCTTCCAATCGGAAGGGAATTCAAAAGCGTGCTGTTCTCCATACGCCCTATTTTCGTGATAATCTGCGGCACACTGCAGCTATGGCCATACAGCGAAATCATCGTGTTCATTTCATCCACGCCAGTCAGTGTCACAAGCACATCGCACTTTGCAATACCTTCACTCTCAAGCAAAAACTCATTGCTTGCGTCACCGTGGATAATATCCGCCTCCGGAAGCAGCGTCGCAATCTGCACACACCGGTCCTTGTCACTTTCAATAATCTTGACCGCAATGCCGCTGCCAATCAGCGCCTTTGCCAAATAATAGCTTACCCTGCCGCCGCCGCAAATCATGACCTGCTTAGCCTTGTGCGTGATAATGCCTAAATTTTTCAACAAAATCGTAAGGTTTTGAGGTGACGCTGTCACGAAAATCCTGTCATTTTCCTTGAGCGTAAAAAATCCGTTCGGGGCAATCGCCTTTCCCTCGCGTAAAACAGCACAGACCAGAATATTACACTTAATCACGCTCTCCAAATCATTCAGTGTCAGATTGCACAGCTTTGAACTGCTCTCAATCCGCAGCTCCACAATCTCCACCCTTCCTTTTGCAAAGGTGTCGCGTTTTAAAAATCCGGGATATTTGATAAGGCGCTCAATCTCAAGCGCCGCGCTTCCCTCCGGATTAATCACCATAGAAATGCCAAACAATCCGCGCATATCGTACACCTGTTTGGTATATTCCGGATTACGCACACGCGCAATGGTATGTATTTTCGGATTCATGCCGTGTGCAAGCAGACAGCACAAAAGATTGACTTCATCGGCATTTGTGACTGCAATCAAAAGGTCGCTTTCTTTGACTTTCGCATTGTCAAGCACCTCCATTGTCGCGCAGTTTCCCTGAACTGCCATCACGTCATAGCGTTCCTCGCTCATCTCAAGAACTTTTGATTTTGCATCAATCAGTGTTAAATCATACCCTTCGGCAGAAAGCTGCTTTGCCAGCGTCGAACCGACTTTTCCGTCTCCTGCTATAATGATTTTCATACGTGTCAATTCCTCTCTCTCAAATCTGCCTTACAATGCAAAAGCATTCAGGCATCTACTTATAGATACGATTATAACATCTTTTCTTATTTGTGCAAGAAAAAAGTCGAGTGCTGACACACCCGACCTGCAGCCTATGCCGCTGACACTGCCGCTTTCATCTCTTTTATATACGCACAAACGGGTCTGATACAGTTTTTTCCATACTGCCCAATCAGCTTCACGATTGCGCTTTTTACAATGGCGCCGTCCGACAATGCCGCCATTTCCTTTGCCTGAGTCGGTGTGGAAATGCCAAAGCCGACGGCACACGGAATATCGGACACCGCCTTCACCTGATGGACCATTTCCCTGATATTTGTTGTAATATTGTTTCTCACACCCCCAATACCGGACGATGACACACAGTAAAGAAAGCCCTTCGCTTCTTTTGCAATCATATTGATGCGTTCCTTTGAAGTCGGCGCAATCATCGAGATTAACTCGACGCCCTGAGTGTCGCAGGCATCTTTTATCTCCTGTCTTTCCTCAAACGGCACATCCGGCACAATCACACCGTCAATGCCGCACTCCGCGCATTTTTCCATAAATTTTTCCGTACCGTAGGTGTAAATGGGATTGATGTAGGTCATAAACACAAGCGGAACGTCCACTTTCCCACGCACCCTCTTTACCATATCGAACAGCTTGTCGGTTGTTGTCTGCGCTTTGAGCGCCCGCTCATCCGCCTCCTGTATCACAATGCCTTCCGCAATCGGGTCGGAAAACGGAATGCCGATTTCAATTAAATCAGCGCCGGCTTCTGCCATTTGCGGAATTAACGCCTCTGTCGTCTCAATGTCAGGATCTCCGCCTGTTATAAATGCAATAAATGCTTTTTTGTTTTCGAATGCTTTTTTAATTCTGCTCATTTTATTCAATGCTCCTCTCCTATTACTCAATTTCTTTTTGTTTTTTAATCAAATATTTCCACGCCCCTGTAT
>CAMWNY010000027.1 GCA_947175775.1 uncultured Lachnospiraceae bacterium
ACCCTTCAAAATGATGCCGGGCTTTAAGTCCTTCATGTCCAAGACATCGCTTCGCAAAATCGGCTTCGGCATATCCTCACGCGGATCTCTTGCAGGTTTTTCAAGCTCCTTCAAAATATCGGTCAGCGTAATTTCACCGATACCAAGATCCTGTGCCATTTTCGCTTTATCTTTCACGCGCTTCTCTAAACTGCCTGCTGCGATTGATGCAGATTCCGGCTCATTTATGACACTTGTGTCATTTTTTTGTGTATTGTCCGTATCTGTTTCCATTTGTCCGATTGCCGCTGCAAGCGCCTTCCCCATCGCAGTGTTCGTGTTGCGTATCACAATGGACTGTTTTTTATTCCGGCTGTTTTTATTCTTTTCCTGCTTTGCGGGCTTCGCCTTTGTGTTCTTTGAAAGCGCCGCCTTCTTCTGAATCTCCTTCAGATCCTCCATCGAAATGCCAAGCTTGTCCAAAAGCTGCATTGCCGCCGCATAAGACTCCGGATGCACGCTCGTCGCATCAAGGGGATTGTCGCCATCCGCAATCCGCATAAAGCCCGCGCACTGCTCGTACGCCTTGGGACCAAGCTTCGCCACCTTTAGAAGCTGTTTGCGGTTGGTAAAACGGCCGTTTGCCTCGCGGTAGTCCACAATATTTTTCGCAATCGTCTTGTTAATGCCCGATATATATTCCAACAGCGACGCGGACGCCGTGTTCAAATCCACGCCGACTTTATTTACGGAGTCCTCCACCACGCCGTTTAACGCCTCGCTCAGCTTCTTTTGGTTCATGTCGTGCTGATACTGCCCCACGCCGATTGACTTCGGATCAATTTTGACAAGTTCCGCGAGCGGGTCCTGCAAACGCCTTGCAATGGATGCCGCGCTTCGCTGTCCTACGTCAAAATTGGGGAACTCCTCCGTTGCGAGCTTGCTTGCCGAGTAAACCGACGCGCCCGCCTCATTTACAATCACATACTGTACAGGGGTATCCAGCTCTTTGATTAACTCCACGATTACCTGCTCCGACTCCCTTGACGCCGTGCCGTTTCCTACGGATATGAGGCTGACATGATACTTGTCGATAAGCTTTTTCAGCTCCTTCTTTGCCTCTTCCACCTTATTTTGAGGTGCCGTCGGGTATATCACCTTTGTGTCAAGCACTTTTCCCGTAGCATCCACAACGGCAAGCTTACAGCCTGTCCGGAAAGCAGGGTCCCAGCCCAGCACAACCTTTCCCGCAATTGGCGGCTGCATTAAAAGCTGCTCCAAGTTCTTTCCGAATACGGTAATTGCGCCGTTCTCCGCCTTTTCCGTCAGCTCGTTTCGGATGTCACGCTCAATTGCAGGCGCAATCAGACGCTCATAGCTGTCCTTGACGGTCTCCTGCAAGGCGGGCGTCGTGTTCTCGTTATCGGCAGTAATCACCTTCGTTTCAAGGAAGCGGACAATGCGCTCCACCGGCGCTTCGACTTTTACCGTGAGAATCTTCTCATGCTCACCGCGGTTAACCGCAAGCACTCTGTGCCCCGCCACCTTGCTTACAGGCTCCTCAAAATCGTAATACATTTCATATACGCTCTGCGCTTTCTCATCTTTTGCCTGACTGATAAGCTTTCCTTCCTCAAAGGTCGCCTCTCGAATATATGTTCTAAATTCAGCATTGTCCGAAATCTGTTCCGCAATAATGTCCATTGCGCCCTGCAATGCTTCCTTAACGTTTTTCACTCCCTTTTCTTCATTTACATAAGGCTCTGCCTCCGCAATCAAAGACTGCTGCGTTTCCTGGGCGAGAAGAATCTGCGCAAGTCCGTCAAGACCTTTCTCCTTTGCCACACTTGCCCTTGTTTTTCGCTTTGGTCGATACGGAAGATACAAATCATCAACCGCTACCATTGTCTCCGCGGCAAGGATTTTTTCCCGCAGCTCGTCAGTAAGCTTCCCCTGTTCCTCTATACTTCCAAGCACCTGCTCCTTTTTCTCTTCAAGGTTTCTAAGATACCCTAACCGCTCATTTAAGTTTCTTAATACCTCGTCATTCAAAGAACCTGTGACCTCTTTACGGTATCTTGATATAAAGGGAATGGTGTTCCCCTCGTCAATCAGCTTTACTGCCGCCTCCGCCTGCCACTTTTCGATGCCTAATTCTTCTTTTAGTTTTAAAATAATATCCATTGCTTTTTTCCTTTACCGGTATAATATTGTCACGGACAACGCCGCTCCTCTATTATATGCCAAAATGGGGGGTTGTTCAAGAAACTTTTATTTTGAATTCATTGTTTTATTTTCTGTAACGTGGTAGAATGTACTATACTGGCGGTCAGTCTTATTGAACGCCAGTATAGTATAATGTGCGGATTTCATCTGTCATGAGTATACTGTGCACGGCGCAGACAGTTCGTGCAGAAGAAAATGGAGGATTTATTATGGAACAGTCACACTATAAAAGCAACGCGGAGCTGAAATATCTTGCGCGGACGCAGATGAGCGGGCACTTTGGTCTGTTAATCGGAACCATGCTGATCCCGTTTCTCATCTCCTTTTTCTGCTCCGGTTTTCTATTATCCCAAAACTATCTTGTCAATTTTGTGATAGGTATTTTCCTGCAGACGTTTCTTTCCGTCCTACAGGTGGGGGCAACCCTGATTTATTTAAAAACGGCATGCAACATGCCCGCACAGATTGGCGATTTGTTTGACGGCTTTCGAAACAATCTGCCTGTTGCACTCAAAATCGGACTTTTATTAACAATAATCAGCTCTGTGTGCATGATTCCTTCTGACATTATGAGCATACGCATACTGAACTCACCCGCCCTATCCATACCCGAGATTACGGAAACAACCACGCTCAATGAAATGATGGAATTTTACGCCGTATTTTACAGTATCATGGGCACTTACTACCTGCTTACCCTTGTTTGTATTCTTGTGTCATTCTTCTTGCAGCTTGTGTTCATACCCGCCTACTATCTCATGCTCGACTTTCCGGAATGGGATGCGATGAAAATCCTGACAAAAAGTATGGAAGTTATGCGCGGCAACAAACTGCGCTATGTGCTTTTGCAAATCAGCTTCCTGCCCCTCATGCTTCTAAGCCTTTTTACCTGCGGGCTTACAATGATTTGGGTAATACCCTATATGCGTATCACAAATGCAAATTTTTATCTTGACATTATGGCAGTAAAAAACAAAAACATGAACAACAGTTCTTATTGATAATTTAAGAAAAAAAGGAGAAATACAGTTATGAAAACACGGATTGGAATTTTAGGTTACGGAAACCTTGGACGCGGCGTGGAGTGCGCCGTGCGCCAAAACGACGATATGGAGCTTGCTGCCGTATTCACAAGGCGCAATCCTGCCGATGTTTCCGTTCTTACCAAAAGCGCACAGGTTTGCCATATCAATGACGCGGCAGACTGGAAAGACAAGATTGACGTTATGATACTGTGCGGCGGCAGCGCAACCGATTTGCCGCAGCAAACGCCCGAATATGTCAAATATTTTAACGTGATTGACAGTTTTGACACCCACGCGCGCATTCCGGAGCATTTTGCAAATGTCGATGCCGCAGCGAAAGCAAGCGGTCATATCGGCATTATCTCTGTCGGCTGGGACCCCGGCATGTTCTCTTTAAACCGTCTTTACGCAAACGCGATTTTACCGGACGGCAAGGATTATACTTTTTGGGGTAAGGGAGTCAGCCAGGGACATTCCGACGCACTGCGCCGCATTGACGGCGTGAAAAATGCCAAGCAGTACACCATTCCCGTTGACAGCGCACTTGAATCGGTTCGTACCGGCAGCAATCCGGAGCTTTCGACGCGCGAAAAACATACAAGGGAATGCTTTGTTGTCTTGGAGGAAGGCGCCGATGCCGCAAAAATCGAGCAGGAAATCAAGACAATGCCGAATTATTTTGCAGACTATGACACAACCGTTCATTTTATCAGCGAAGAGGAGCTTCTCGCAAACCACAGCGGCATCCCGCACGGCGGATTTGTGCTGCGAAGCGGCGTAACCGGCTGGGAGCGCGAGCATAAGCATTTGATTGAATACAGCCTGAAGCTCGACTCCAACCCCGAATTTACGTCAAGCGTGCTAATTGCCTACGCAAGGGCGGCGCACCGTCTTGCAAACGAGGGGCAAAGCGGCTGCAAAACCGTATTTGACATTGCGCCCGCATATCTTAGTGCAAAAAGCGGCGAGGAGCTTCGGGCTTTGATGCTTTAAACAATCCTTTAAAAGTATTCATTGGACGCATTCATTAAAAAAGGTGTATCGCACAAAGCAATACACCTTTTCCTTTTCTATTTTTACTTAGGCATTTTGCGCAGCCCCTGCGCTCTTCCATTTCAAAAATGCATTGATAAAGCCGTCTAAACTGCCGTCCATAACAGCGTCCACATTACCCGACTCAAAATTGGTCCTATGGTCCTTTACCATTGTATATGGCTGCATGACATACGAGCGGATTTGATTTCCCCAGCCGATGTCCTTAATCTCTCCACGAATATCGGAGAGCTTTTCGGCATTTGCCTCCTGTTTGAGCAAAAAGAGCTTTGCCTTTAACATCTGCATTGCCTTGTCCTTATTTTGGAACTGCGAACGTTCATTTTGGCACTGAACAACAGTTCCTGTCGGAATATGCGTAATGCGGATTGCGGAAGACGTTTTATTAATATGCTGACCGCCCGCGCCGCTGCTTCGATACGTATCAATGCGCAGGTCGTCCTCGTTAATTTCAACGTCCAAATCCTCCTCAATATCCGGCATAACGTCAAGCGATACAAAGGAAGTCTGCCGTTTTCCCTGAGCGTTAAAAGGTGAAATCCGCACAAGCCTGTGCACACCCTTTTCCGACTTCAAATAACCGTAGGCATTTTCTCCGTTCACCTGAAACGTAATGGATTTGATGCCCGCTTCATCTCCATCAAGAAAATCCAGCACATCAATTGAAAAGCCCTTGCGCTCCGCCCACCGCGTATACATACGGTAAAGCATTCCCGCCCAGTCGCAGCTCTCTGTACCGCCCGCACCTGCGTTCAGCTTCAAAATGGCGTTGCACTTGTCATATTCCTCCGATAAAAGCGTGCCAATCCGAAGCGCCTCAAAGGTTTCGACAAACCGGTCAAGCTCCTCTCTGATTTCCGGTATCATTTCGGCATCCTGTGCCTCATATCCCATCTCAATCAGCGTTTCAATATCCTCATACTGTGTTTTCAGACCGTTGCACTCGTCAACCGTATCCTTAAGCTGTTTCAGCTCTTTCATCAGCTTGTTGGAGCGGTCGGGATCGTCCCAAAAACCGGGCGCCTCCATCTCGCGTTCCAACTCTTCTATGCGCTTTTGCTTACCAGCGAGGTCAAAGTGAATCCCTCACTTCCGCTAATGGACTTTCGTACGTTTGTAACTCCTGTTTCATTTGGTCGAGTTCTACCATTGCGTATCACCACCTTTTATGCCTTTGCATTGAATTTTAATTCCATTTATTCTATTAAAATAACGAAATAACACTACGAATTTCTGCCGCAGCACATCTTGTACTTCTTGCCGCTTCCGCACGGACACGGATCGTTCGGATAAATCCTTGCCTCTTTCTTAACCGGACCTTTTTGGAGCGTATCGTCCTTGTTGGTTCCCGTAACCTTGGCAACCTCCTCGCGCTCTACCTTCTGCTCTACCTTCACATGCAGCAGCAGACGCACCGTATCCTGTTTCATGCTCGCAATCATCGCGTCAAACATATCGTAACCGCTCATTTTGTACTCCACAAGCGGATTTTTTTGTCCATATGCCTGTAATCCGACGCCCTGACGCAGCTGATCCATATCATCAAGGTGATCCATCCATTTACGGTCAATGACTTTCAACAGAATCACGCGCTCAATCTCACGGATATTTTCCGGCTCAGGAAACTCCGCTTCCTTACTCTCATAGAGCTTAACCGCCTCTTCCTTAAGCTGATGCTTCACGCCGTTTTTCGTCTTCTTTGTAATCCGGTCAAGCTTGACAGGCTGCAGCGGAATAATCGGAAGCAACAGTGTGTTCAATTCCTTCAAATCCCACTCTTCCGGCTCCAAATCGTCGTTGATTGCCGTATCGACCGCACTCTCCACAATATCCGTAATCATCTTATAGATAAAGTCGCGCATACTCTCGCCGTTTAACACGCGGCGGCGCTCCTCATAAATAATCTCTCTTTGCTCATTCATAACCTGATCGTATTCCAACAGGTTCTTTCTGATGCCGAAGTTGTTGCTCTCAATCTTTTTCTGCGCATTTTCAATCGCACTTGTGAGCATTTTGTGCTCAATCTCCTGACCTTCAGGGATACCCAGTGTGTTAAACATGCTGATCAGACGCTCCGAACCAAACAGACGCATCAAATCGTCTTCCAGCGAAATATAAAATCTTGACATACCGGGATCGCCCTGTCGTCCGGAACGGCCGCGCAGCTGATTGTCAATACGTCTTGACTCATGACGCTCCGTACCGATAATCATCAGACCGCCCGCAGCGCGCGCTTCCTCGTCAAGTTTAATATCCGTACCACGTCCTGCCATGTTGGTTGCAATCGTAACCGCACCGTGCTGTCCGGCGTCTGCCACGATTTCCGCCTCAAGTTCATGGAATTTTGCGTTCAAAACCTTGTGCTGAATGCCGCGCCGTGTCAGAAGCTTGCTCAGCTCCTCACTCGCGTCAATCGTAATCGTACCGACAAGTACAGGCTGCCCCGTTGCGTGCGCCGCCTCCACGGCATCCACAATCGCGTGCAGCTTTTCTTTCCTTGTCTTGTATACGCTGTCCTGACGGTCAACTCGCGCAACCGGACGGTTTGTCGGAACCGCCACAACGTCCATTCCGTAAATATCACGGAACTCATGTTCTTCCGTCAGCGCCGTACCGGTCATGCCGCACTTCTTGTCAAATTTATTGAAAAAGTTCTGAAACGTGATTGTCGCAAGCGTCTTGCTCTCACGTTTCACCTTCACGTGCTCTTTTGCCTCAATCGCCTGATGCAGTCCGTCGGAATAGCGGCGTCCCGGCATAATACGTCCCGTAAACTCGTCAACAATCAACACCTGGTCGTCCTTTACAACATAGTCCTGATCGCGGAACATCAGATTATGCGCCCGCAAAGCAAGGATAATATTGTGCTGGATTTCAAGGTTTTCAGGGTCGGCAAGATTTTCAATCTGAAAGAATTTTTCCACCCTGTCCACGCCTGCCGCCGTCAGGTTCACGACTTTATCCTTCTCATTTACGATAAAATCTCCTGTTTCCTCCTGCTCGACACCCATGACAAAATCCATTTTTGTCATTTCCGGAACGTCCTCGCCGCGCTTCATCTGTCTTGCAAGAATATCGCAGACCTCATAAAGCTTTGTGGACTTGCTGCTCTGTCCTGATATAATCAGCGGGGTTCTCGCCTCGTCAATTAAAACGGAGTCCACCTCGTCGATGATTGCATAGTGCAAATCTCTTAAAACAAGCTGCTCTTTGTAAATCACCATATTGTCACGCAGGTAGTCAAAGCCAAGCTCGTTGTTTGTGACATACGTAATGTCGCATCCGTACGCCTCACGCCGCTCCTCCGGCTTCATATCATTTAAAACCACGCCGACTTTCAGACCCAAAAATTCATGCACCTGTCCCATCCACTCGGCATCTCGCTTTGCAAGATAGTCGTTTACCGTGACAACATGAACGCCTTTTCCCTCCAACGCGTTGAGGTATGCCGGAAGAAGCGCGGTCTGTGTCTTACCTTCACCGGTTCTCATCTCGGCAATGCGTCCCTGATGCAGAATAATGCCGCCAATCAACTGTACTTTGTAATGTTCCTGATTAAGCACGCGCTTTGCGCCTTCGCGCACGACCGCATACGCCTCCGGTAAAATTTGGTCAAGGCTTGTCCCTTCCGAAACACGCTTTTTAAATTCCGCGGTCTTTGCCCGCAGCTCGTCGTCCGTAAGCCGTCCCATCGCATCACGATAGCTCTCAATTTTTTTCACGATCGGCTCAATTCTTCTAAGCTCACGGTCACTGTGCGTACCAAATACTTTTTCTATAATACTCATGTCTGCTCCAATCATTTCTAATCTTATAATAACTATTCAGACTTTCTTTCGCAGCAAGTTTGCAGTAATGTATTGAACAGTTACCTACTTATTCCTACAGTGCGCGATTGCACACACTATTATGTATTGTAACAGATTCAAATTATAAATTCAATGAATTTTCGATTAACAAAACGTGAAAAAGCAAAAGACAAAAATGGCGTGCATTTTCCGCACGCCACTTCGTTCTTCCTTTATTCGTTCTCTCTATTCTCTTTCTCCGTCAAATCAATCAAACCGTCAGAATGCTGTCTTATTTCCTTATTCAGTTCATGTACTTCTTCAATTGTCGTACATTTATCTGTTGCTGTCGTAATTAACCATGTTAAAAATCTCACTTGTTTGTCTGTCATCGTTTTCATCTAAGCCTCTCTTTCCGTCTGATATCTGTTTTGTTCTAATCCTTTCCCGCCTCTCCAAGCGCCGAATCAATATCCTCCCGCATATCAATCACCGCCTGCCTTGAAGCTTCCGCAAAATGCTCCGCGCCAAACTTCTGATACTTCTCATTCTGATAAGCCGCGATAATCCCCCGCGAGGAATTGACAATCGCGCCCAAGCCCTGCGCATCAAAGAACTGCACCAAATCTTTCCCCGACGCGCCCTGTGCGCCGTAGCCCGGCACAAGAATAAAGGAATACGGCATCAGCTTTCGCAAAACCCTGCCCTGTTCAGGATATGTCGCGCCCACAACCGCACCGACATAACTGTAGCCTTCCGTTCCCATCATCTGTTCACCCCACGCCGCTACCTTTTCACCGACGTGCTCGTAAAGCGGTCTGCCGTCAATCAGTCTGTCCTGAAACTCGCCGCTGCTTGGATTGGACGTCTTTACCAAAAGAAACAGTCCTTTCTTCTCTTCCTTACAGACATCAATAAACGGCTGCACGCCATCAATGCCAAAATACGGATTAACCGTCACAAAATCCTCGCCAAAGCCCGCATACACATTCGCCCCGACCTGCACCTTACCCAAATGTGCCGCCGCATACGCCGCGGAAGTCGAACCAATATCACCGCGCTTAATATCACCAATGACAATCAGCCCTTTTTCCTTACAGTAATTGACTGTCCTTTGAAACGCCGCAAGTCCCGGAATCCCAAACTGCTCATACATCGCAATCTGCGGCTTCACCGCCGGAATCAAGTCGTAAATGTGGTCAATAATTTCCTTATTATAAAGCCAAACTGCCTCTGCAGCCCCTTCAAGCGTCTCGCCTTTTTCTTCAAACGCCGCTTTTTGGATATGCTCCGGTATAAACTTCATCATCGGGTCAAGACCCACGACAATCGGCGCACCCGTACTAACAATCAATTTAATCAACTGGTCTATCATCGTCTTTTCCTCTATTTTTCTTTTAATATCGCATGTTATTTATATTGAACCCTATATCCGCGTCTGCAAAAACTCCGCATAACGCCTGATATTTGACGCATTTACATACTTCTGCTGTGACTGCCCTGACACAATCACAAGCGTCGGCGCCTGCATCACGCCATACTGCACCGCAAGGTCGTAATTGTCCTCCGCATCAACAATTGTATAATCCACGTCCTTCAAATACTCCTTTGCAAGCCTGCAATTCGGGCAGGTCTTAGTCGTAAACAGCATGGTTTTGCTCCGGTCGCTGCGTTTCCCGACATTCTGTGCACCCGCGCGTCCTGCCGCCACGGTCTCACGCACAGCTGCCTTTTTCGCCGCAGTCTGCGAAGCAGCAGCTCTCTTCGCCGCCTTCTCGTGCGCTGCGCAAACCATGTTTCCCATCTTGTATTCCGTGCGGTTTGCATATTCCTGAAGCTTTCCATCGTTCCAGTTCTGCACCGGACGGTAATATCCCGTAATACGGCTGTAAATCTCCGTAACGCTTCCGCACTTCGGACAACGCTTCTGTTCCCCGCTCAGATAACCATGCTCCCTGCAAATCGAATACGTAGGAGACATCGTGTAATACGGCAGCTTGTAATTCTCGGCAATCGTTTTGACAAGCTGCGCCGCCGCTTTCCAGTCCGGCAGCTTTTCACCCAAAAAGGCATGAAACACGGTTCCCGATGTATAGAGCGTCTGCAATTCGTCCTGAACGTCAAGCGCATCAAAAATATCCGTCGTATAGTCAACCGGCAAATGTGAGGAATTGGTATAGTAAGGCGTATCCCCCGCATGTCCCGCCGTAATAATATCAGGATACTGTTCCCTGTCATGCTTCGCAAGCCGGTACGTCGTGCTCTCCGCAGGCGTCGCCTCAAGGTTGTACAAATCCCCGTAAAGCTCCTGATAATCGGAAAGCCGCTCCCGCATATGGTTTAAGACCTCTTTTGTAAAATCCTGCGTTTCCTTATGCGATAAGTCCTTCCCAAGCCATTTGGCATTCAGCCCTGCCTCGTTCATGCCAATCAGACCGATTGTGGAAAAATGGTTGTCAAAGCTGCCCAAATACCGCTTTGTATACGGATACAGTCCCTCTTCCAAAAGCCTTGAAATCACACTGCGCTTTACCTTGAGCGAACGGGCGCTGATGTCCATCATGCGGTCAAGACGCCTGTAAAAATCGTTTTTATCCTTTGCCAAATACGCAATCCGCGGCATATTAATCGTGACAACGCCAACGCTTCCCGTGCTCTCACCCGAGCCAAAAAAACCACCCGTTTTTTTACGAAGCTCCCGCAAATCAAGACGCAGGCGGCAGCACATGCTGCGCACGTCGGAAGGCTCCATGTCGGAGTTGATATAATTTGAAAAATAGGGTGTTCCGTACTTTGCCGTCATTTCGAATAACAGTCGGTTGTTTTCCGTGTCCGACCAGTCAAAATCGCGTGTTATCGAATACGTCGGTATCGGATACTGGAACCCTCTGCCATTGGAATCGCCCTCAATCATCGTCTCAATAAACGCCTTGTTAATCATGTCCATTTCCCGCTTGCAGTCCTTATAGCAGAAATCCATCTCCTCACCGCCGACAATCGCGGGAAGCTGTGCCAAATCATTTGGCACCGTCCAGTCCAGCGTGATATTGCTGAAGGGTGCCTGCGTCCCCCAGCGGCTCGGCGTGTTTACGCCATATATAAATGCCTCAATGCACTTTTTCACTTCCGGATAAGATAGATTATCCACCTTTACAAACGGAGCAAGATACGTGTCAAAAGAAGAGAACGCCTGTGCGCCTGCCCACTCGTTCTGCATAATTCCAAGAAAGTTCACCATTTGGTTGCAGAGCACGGACAGATGCCTTGCCGGTGCGGAAGTAATCTTTCCCGAAATGCCTCCCAGTCCCTCCTGAATGAGCTGCTTGAGCGACCAGCCCGCGCAGTAACCTGTTAACATCGACAAATCGTGAATATGAATATCCGCATTTCTGTGTGCCTGTGCAATCTCCTCGTCATAAATCTCCGAAAGCCAGTAATTTGCCGTAACGGCGCCTGAATTCGATAAAATCAAACCCCCGACAGAATACGTAACCGTCGAATTTTCCTTCACGCGCCAGTCCTCGACCTTTACATAGCTGTTCACAACTTCCTTGTAGTCAAGAATAGTCGATTTCATGTTGCGCATTTTCTCGCGCTGTTTCCGGTACAGAATAAAGGCTTTCGCCGTCTTGGCATATCCTGCCTGCTCCAGGACCTTTTCCACGCTGTCCTGAATATCCTCGACGTGAACCATTTCCGCTTTTACCTTGTTTTGAATGTCCGCAGTCACGCGAAGTGTCAGCAAATCCACAATATCCTGATTATACTGTACCTGCGTAGCTTCAAATGCCTTGATAATGGCAGCGCTGATTTTTCCAAGCCCAAATTCCGTTTCACTGCCGTCACGCTTAATCACTTCAAACATCTACCTCAACCTGCTCCTTCCTATGGCAAACCGCCATATGAATAAATCATATCAGATTGAAAGTTGCAAGTCAATCGAACACTACCAAATATCAGGTGTTGTTTTTATGTTAATACAATATCTTGTGTTTTTATGACAACTTTGTCAGTTTTAGCGCGTCTGCAAAAACTCGTATTCGCGCTTTGCTTTCGCATCGTCCGGATAGATTTGAAGATATTCTTCCATCAGACTTTTTGCCTGTGAAAAGTTTCCTAAATATTCATTTACGATAATCCGATTGTATTTTAACTCCTGCGAATATGCGGACTCTCCGATAGCAATTCCCGCCTCTAACGCCTCAAGCGCCTCGCTGTACTTCTCCTGCTTCACCAAACACATCCCCAGATTATTATAAATCGCGGCATCCGGCTCATTGCTGCTTAAATATGTCTGATATACCGTCGTCGCATAGTTCATATCGCCAAGTTTTTCATACGTCTGCCCCAAAAGCAACGATTTCCCCGCGTCATTTCCGTTCAAAAAGCCGTCAAGATACGTCCGCGCATTCTGATAGTCTTCAAGATAGTAATAAATCATACCCTTCTCGCCGTCGGACAGCTTCTTGCCTTTTTGCTCCATCAAATCAGAAAGGTATTTCTTTCCCTCCTCGCCAAAGCCTGCCGCCTGCATCTCCACATAAGCGTCCGTCACCAGCTCCAAATTGTCCGGCGCAAGTGAAAACGCCTTCTCAAAGCCGGCATCCGCCGCCTCATAATTATTTTTCTTTAGCGAAACGCACGCACGCAGATAATA
>CAMWNY010000028.1 GCA_947175775.1 uncultured Lachnospiraceae bacterium
AGTCTCGTTGGCTCGGAGATGTGTATAATATACAGGAAGTGTTCGGATTTCTTGTGCTCGGAACGCTGTTTGGATTTGCAGGAACACCCGATTGGTGGGCGCTTGGCTTGTTTTTTGTGCAGACGCTTGTTATCAGCTTCAACTTGTATCTGCTCCAAATGATAATCTCGATTGTATTCTCCAATCAGGCGGTTGCGCTCTGTGTGGGGCTTTGCGGAAGTATGGCGGGACTGTTTCTGATGTTTCTTCCACAGTGCCCGATTTTGCGGTGTATTGTACCGTGGGGACACTACGGCGCGGCGATGTTTGTAGGCATGGACTGGAATGAGGAAACGCGAAAGCTTGTCGGATTTTATTATATGCGGCAGGATAACGGCGCGGTATGGTTTATCGCAGTGTGGTTTATCGTTCTGCTTGTCGGCGGATGGCTTTTATTTAAAAATATGGACACGGACGGCTATCATTTTCAAGGCGGTTTCGACAAAAAGAATGCGGTTTCCCTGCCGCAAAAGCCTGTGCGCATTCCGATTCTGCCAACAGAGCTGATAAAGATAAAACGCACCCCGATATGGCTTGCGTTTCTTATCCTTCCGCTGATTTCCGCATTGATTGGAACGGCAAATTTCTTAAACAACCTTGAGGTTTTAAAGAGCGGGTGGTACTCTCTGTGGACGCAGGTTTCGCTGTTTCTCTGCTATATTTTCATGCCGCCCTTACTTGGTGTTTACGCAAGTTATCTGTGGCGTTTGGAGCATAGCGGCTCGAACTGGAACATGATTTTGACGCATTCCTCCGCATACCGGATTGTGTGGAACAAGCTCGCGGTCTGTGCGGTTGTTTCGTTGTTTACCATGCTGTGGCTTGGCATTCTGTTTATCGTCTGCGGACAGTGTGCGGGCATTACCGCACCGGTTCCCATTAAGCTTGCAGACTGGCTGCTCTTTGGATTTATCGGCAGTGTTTCGGTCTGTGCGGTGCAGTTGTTTTTGTCGCTTATCATCCGAAGCTTCGCCATTCCAATCGGGTTGGGACTGGTCGGCGGCGTTGCGGGGCTGGTTGTCACGGCAAAAGGATTTGAGTATGCATTGCCTTATGGGCTGCTAAGTATCGGACTGCGCGCGAACAATCCGAACAGGGCATTGAATTATGAACTGTTTTTGACTTCTTCAGTCATTTTCATACTGCTGTTTTATTTGCTGAGTGTAGTGTATATTAAGCATAATGATGTGAAAACGCAGGGGTAGTAATGCCTCTGCATTTTCAATTCTGCAAAAGATACTTAACGTTACTGCTCCAGCAGGAGGATGGCAGAAAAATTTGAATACCATTTTCATAGAAATGTAATTGTGATTATGATATAATGAGCGCAAGAGAGCAAAGTGAACCTGTTCATTTTGCGAACGGCGAATGTTGATCAGAAATCGCAGATTTATGATATAATGAGCGCAAGAGAGCAAAGTGAACCTGTTCATTTTCGCTTATTCCTTGCAAAAGATTTTGAGACAATGGAAGCAAGCGTGTTTATTGATGTTATGGGTTGGGCAAGAAACGATTATCACTATGGTGTTGAAGTCGTTAATGAGCCTGTTGTTAAAGCGGATAATATAATCACGTCATATTGCCCTCAAACCGCACCGGATGTTGCATTTATGCTATTAAAATGTCTTATTGGAGCAGCGAAAATGCAGATTGTTAAATCAGCTATGGGATTTGAGTTTTTGTGATTTATAGATTTACCGTTTTTTGTTCAATGGGGATTTTAATGAGGAGTATAAGACTATGAAAGTAAAAATAACGGTGTTAAAAAAAGAACTTTACAGTGACTATGCAGACGAGTTTCTTACAGAAGGTGCAGCCGCCGGAGCATGCCCTGAACTTGATGTTGGAAATACATTTTTTTATGAAGGCGGGGCTGTAATGCCCGAAGGTTTTTGTCCTTATGCCTGGATAGACTTGTATCCTTCCATATGTTCTCTCATGGGTGGACGGGAATTAACAAATACATGGTACAAAAATCCTAAAATAAAACTTCTTTGTTGTACAGATGGTGTCCGTCCTGTCCTTTTTAAATTAGAGCAAATAGACTAAAAATCCCGTTTGCTTAAATGCCCCTTATCATGACACACAGTTGAATAAATAACACGGCATCAGAGCATATAGGAACGTCTATATGCTCTATTTATGCACACGGGCACCCAAAGGAAATATGTCATCGAATCACCTCATAGCGCAACCTAAGATATGAGTTCTCCAAAACGACACATTCCTGCAATTGCAGCACGCCTAACTTTGATAATTCGCTTTCCGACAATAAGGATTTTCCGTCAATTAAAGTAGGTGTATCTTTGCCGCCAATTAATACAGGCGCTACGACAATATCAATATAATCTATCAGCTTTTCACGAAGAAACAGTTCATTTAATGTACCGCCGGTTTGTATCGTTATTCTCTCGCAGCCGTATTCTGATTTGAGTTTCGTAAGCGCATCTTCCAACGATAACTCCTTTTGACAGATGATATGAAGATTCTCTTCTTCCACTTCAAACGCCGGATGTTTTTCGTTGGAAGTAACCAACACAAATTGTTTTGATAAGGCGCAAAAATAACGTATGCCCTGTTCCATTAAATTGTTATTGTCAATTACAACAAAAGAAACGGGCGTTTTATTTGGCATATCCGCTGTGTTAATCCCAATCTTGGCCTGCACTCTTCCGGAATTCAGTGACCATAAATCAGTTGTCTGCTCGATTTCATAATATTGATGTAATCCTTCTTTCACTCCTGTAATTTTAGGAAAGTCCTTATCCACGTCTAAATTATCTGATGCGCCAGTGCTGATTTTGCCATCAACAGACATTAGCATAAATAATGTTGTAACAGGTCTGTTCATTCTATCCCTCCGACTCAATTTTCCTTTGCTTTATTTGCGTTTGCTCCCTATATAAATTTCAAACACAGGCAATGTTTCCCATCTAAAGCTCTGTGCAGAATCTGCATAACATTTACTGCCATTATGGCATTACAAACCACATTTTGTAATCCTCTTTTTTACAACTCCCGCGTCTCCATAATCCGAACCGACCAACGATAAAAAACAAACATCAGTGCAAACAGCACAACCGCGGCGACTGCTGCCACAACACCCCAACTCAAGCCCGATTCCATAAAGCTTACTCCATATTCAAATTCAATAAGAACAATTGCGCAAAATATACTAATAATTACGGCGACGACCATCATGACAATGCCGCTTCGTTCCGCAAACTTTAATTTCAATGGTATTTGAATTGATATCAAAAAATATACAAGGGCTAAATATCCCACACAAAACGCCAGTTTATCCTCAAAATTCCCATTATTTTCTGTCCATACCAATGCGTCAAAAAAGATACATGCCGCTTCCATAATAATCCACGTAACTGTTGCAATAAGAAAACCGAATATATATTTTTCCCGTACATAGTCAACTTTTCGAATCGGCAGAGTGAACAGAAACGGCATTCCGTTTTCATATTCGTCATACGTGATTGTGGTGAGTGAAAAAATTCCAACCATTAATGTCGCAAACCCGA
Organism: uncultured Lachnospiraceae bacterium; assembly: GCA_947175775.1. GTDB lineage: Bacteria > Bacillota > Clostridia > Lachnospirales > Lachnospiraceae > COE1. Next base: position 3,573 of record CAMWNY010000028.1, read on the forward strand.
CCGCCGCTTCGCTGTTAAATTCACCTAACTGATAAACCGTAAATACCAGAATGCATACCAGTAAAATACTCCCGCGCTTTTTCAGCAAATTAAAATCTTTGATGAGTAAACCTTTCATTCTATTAACCCTCCATTTTATAACTGTTATCCTCTATCCCTGTGAAAACATCCTCAGAATCAAATCCAAGCTGCCGTTTTCAATCACGATATCCGGATAGTTTTCCAAGTAAAACTGCTTCTGATTTGTAATGCAATTATATCCGAAATCCGCCTCAAAGCTGTCAATGATATACGCCTTGTCAAGCCGCTCATACTGGCTGCGCGTGGCTTTAATCAGCCCATACCTGCCCAAAATTACGTCCGTATCCTCATGCACTACAATCTTACCCTTATCTATCATGTAAATATCATCGCAAATTCCTTCCAAGTCACTTGAAATATGGGAACTGATAAGGATGCTGCGCTCCTCCGTTTTCATATATTCCTGTAGCATTTCCAAAATCTCATCCCGCACAACCACATCAAGTCCCGCCGTCGGCTCGTCAAGCACCAGTAAATCCGCATTATGTGACAGTGCTGTCAGAATTAACAGCTTGCGCTTCATGCCCGACGAAAATTCCTTAATCTTTTTCTTAATGGGCAGTCCCATGCGCTCGCACTCCGACACGAATTTCTCTTTGGAAAAATCACTATACATCGCCGCAAGCATCGGCACGTAATCCTTTATCGTAAGATAGCCGCAAAATCCCGAATCCGCAAGCACCGTGCCAATCCGTTCCCTGTCCTTCACCGTCAGGTCACGTATGTTTTTCCCAAACAACTCCACTGTTCCGCCGTCTGTTTTTATCAGTCCAAGAATTGCCTTAAACGCCGTCGTTTTCCCCGCTCCGTTTCTTCCGATAATCCCTGTCACCTGCCCTTTGGGTATTTCCAGCGAACATTCCAAACAAAAGTCCTTGTATTGTTTTTTCACATTTTCCAATTTTACCATAATAATCCCCCATTCTTATAAAAACCTGTCATTTTATTTCTTTTTTATCAGGAAACGCAGGCTCTGCAGTCTGTGTTTTGCTGCCTCTGCAATTGCTGCAATTTTTATAGCCGCCAAACACTAACTGTCTGTAAGAACAATCTCAAACATCTCCCGAATGTCATCATTCCCCAGTCCGCAGCTGCGAGCCTTTCGAATCGCGCCCTCAAACTCCGCCTCCACTTCCTTTTTGCTCTCCTCCAAAATCTGCGCCTGATTTGCGCATGTCACAAAACTGCCCTTTCCATGCACCGTGACGATAAAGCCCTCTGCCTCAAGCTGGTCGTACGCCTTTTTCACCGTCAGCGCACTGACCTTTAAATCCTTCGCCAATGTTCTGACCGACGGCAGCATTGCTTCCTCCAAAAGTTCACCATGTACGATTTTATCTTTAATCCGCTCCACAATCTGCTCGTAAATCGGCTGCATGGCATTGTGATTGATAATCAAATTCATAGAATTCCTCCAGCTACCAAAGTATGCGAATTTGTGCAAAGGCACAAATTTGCCAAGTGAAAAATTTATTTTTCACATTTCTATCGATACAAACAGTATATAACAGTCTATTACTGTTGTCAACTGTTTTATACTGTTTATTTTGTATTTCCTGTAAATATATTTTGGTATTTAATAAGAGCAGGGAAAATTTCCCTGCTCAATTCAGTGCTTCTCTTTGCCAAGCGCAATCCGCATCAGCTCCTCACGCCTGCCAATCCCTGTCTTTTCAAAAATATTAGAAACATGTTTTTTCACTGTTGTTTCAGATATATACAGCATCTGCGCGATTTCCCCGTTGGATTTCCCCTCCGCAATCAGCCCTGCAATCTCAAGCTCACGCTTCGTCAATCCAAACTCCTGAAACCGCTTTGCAAAATCCAAGTCCCCCTGCGCTGCCACTCCTGTCTGCGTATCCTGCACCACCGCGGATTTCTCGAACTTCTCTGAAAAAACAATCTGCAAACAAAAACCATATAGCAGCGGTCGAAAGCTCATCGCAATATCGCTCAAAAACGTTTCACTGCCCGCACTGTTCTGCAATCCCACAAACATCAGTAAAAGCGTCTGTATCAGCCCCGCCTCTATCGCCTTTCTGCCAAAAATATACCAAAGTTCCCTGCGGTCAATCCCCTTCTCGTAAAACGGAACCGTCAAAACCGCCGTGCCGAGCACGAAAAGAAGAAAAAGCCTAAGGTCAATCAGCTTCAGCAGATTAAAATCAAGCGCCGCAGCAAGAATAAGGATGTACAGAATAATCGAAAGGGAAACCTGCCATTTTCTCTTCATCATTACCCTCCATTTCAATATGTCACCTTATTCTGACTGCTTTACATCAGAATTCATGCTCTCCTGCTCCACACTGTCCGCTATATTGTTATTTTCTTCACAAAGTTCGTGAAACCGCCTCTTAAGCCTTGCCCGCAGCGGCAGTAAAACAACCGTTACCATCGACGCATAGCACAAGGGAATTGAACCGACAGCAATATACTTCATTGCCAGCAACACGTCCAACTCACCCGGAAAATTCAAAAAAGTATTCATTGTCGGTACCAAAAAGCCAAAAATTCCCGCGGTCCAAAAAGCCTTCATTGCAAACGACACTGCTTCCATCGCACGCAGAACCTCCGCACGTTTCACAGGTTTCTTCATCTTTGCACCAAGCCGGAACGCATTGTTGAAATCCTTCATCACCCCTGCGATTATCATCATCGGCAGTACAAGCAAAGCAAGTGTGATAATTGTCGGCATATCAATAAAATAAACAATATTGCTAAACCCGCCGCCCGTGCAGAAAACCATAAAAAGAATACACAATGCCAAGAATACTAAAATAGATAATAAATACATAATCCTTCCTCCTTCTTACCTTATCATGAAAAATTAACAAGCTTGTTATCTGATTTTAGCATTCCCGTACTGTATATTCCATACTTCCAAAGTCGTATTTTCGGTAGTAATCAACCTACTTTTTGCGTTTCACAAACAGCTGTACCTCAAACGGATTCAAATATTCTTCCCGCTCGCCCTCAATCATTTCATACCAATCATGCAGATGATACACCTGCTCGTCATCTGTATGGTTAATCACAAACAACCAAACCTGATCCTGTGTTTCGCGCGTCATCATCTCTACGCCGTCCGCCGCTGTTCCCAGTGTTTCGACATTGCTGCGCCGTTTAAAATACGCCAGCAAATCCTCCATAAGCTCTTCGCCCGGTTCCGTTCCAACATACCACGCAATGCCGCTTCCATATTCATTTTCCGTAATCGCGGGGGACTGCCTGTAGAAACCTGTGGAATACTCTGCCAGCGCCTTAGCGTCCCTAAGTTCAATAATATCGCACCATTTTTTAACCACATATTCCTTTTTTCCATAAAGCACACCGCCCGTTGTTCCCAACAGACAGTCATACTCCGGTATTGTAATCCCGCAAAGATTACCAAGCCGCCCGGGGAGCTCCCGGTCTGTCATACACAAATTCGTCGCGTCCTTCACTCCCGTACGCATCGTCAGCACCAAATGCCCGCCGTTTTCCACATAATCAAAATAATGCTGTTCGAGTTCCGGCGTCATCAAATACTGAAGCGGCGCAATTACCAGTTTATATCCCGACAAATCATCCGTATCCTGCACAAAATCAACAGGAACTTTCTTCTCAAAAAAAGCCCTGTAATATTTATAAAGCTCCTTCACATATGTAAGCTTTGGATGATGCGGCTGAATCTGAAAAGCATAATTCTGCCGGAAACTATGCACAATCGCCACCTCAGGCTTGGGCATACTTCCCTCCAGTGCATCCATATGCTTTGAAAACGTTTCCGTCAAATGTTTTACTTCCCCGTAAATTCTTCCAGGCTTTCCGCTATGCCCTAAAATTCCATGCCAAAACTGTTCCGTTCCCATCGCGCAGGTACGCCACCGGAAAAAAACAACCGCATCCGCGCCATGTGCCACGGACTGCATTGCCCGCGCTGACAACTGCCCCGGCTTTGGCAGTCTTCCCATAATCTCCCAGCCTGCTATTCCCGACTGCTGCTCCATAATCCAAAACGGCTGCTTTTTATAACTGCGCACCACATCATGCGCCGCCGCCGTCTCATACTCCGGCTGGTTTGGCTGATTCTGCCAATGTCCGCCCGGATAGACATCATTTGACACGAAATCCAAAAGCCCGCCTAGATCATAGTAATTCACCTTATCATCAAAACACATATAATTATGCGTGATAAAATGATTCGGACAATTTCTGCGAATAATATCAGCCTGCCATTTTGCAAAATCCACAATCAGATCAGAGCAAAAACATTTCCAGTCAAGCATCGCAGACGGATTTTCGCCTGCCGCCGTAATCAGCGGCGTTCTTATTTGAGCAAACTTATTATAACCCTGGCTCCAAAATGCCGTACCCCACGCATCATTCAGGCGTTCTATTTTTCCGTATTTTTTCAAAAGCCATTTTTGGAAATTCAGCCGGCAGGAACCGCACATACACAAATCTGCATGTGAATTTCCCAGTTCATTATCAATCTGCCACCCGATAACACCCGGATTATCCGCAAATTTTTCTGACATTGCTGTCACAAATCGTTTAATATGCTCACGATACGTCTTGTTTGACTGGCAGCAATGATGCCTTCCTCCAAAAAATCTGCGCCTGCCCTCTCTGTCAATGGGTTGTATTTCCGGGTTTTTTTCTATAATCCAAGCAGGAGGAGCCGCTGTAGGCGTACCAAGTATGGTCTTAATTCCATATTGATTCAGCAGATTTACTGCCTCCTCAAGCCATGCAAAATGAAACACGCCTTCCTGCGGCTCCATTTTAAACCACGAAAACTCAGCCATACGCACGACCTGCACACCCATATCCTTCATTAGCTGCGCGTCTGTTTCCCAGCGTTCCCGCGGCCAATGCTCAGGGTAATAATCGACACCAAAATGTATGCTCATTTCAATAACCATACTCCTTTCCCAACATTACCTTGCATCCTCCAAAGTCTGCATATACTGAAACTATGCAAAAAGCGCAAGCAGCAAAAGAATCACGACTACAGCTGCCGCAAATACCACAGGCTTAAACCACTTCCAGCGCGCCGTATGGGGCACCTTATCAAGCACTATATCAAGAAGCCCGAAAAACAAAAACAGCCATAGCGGCAAAAATCCCTTTACCACTCCTTTTTCACCCACAATTGTACATATAAGCAGACTGATTGCCGCACCCAAAAGCGCAATAACCGCCGCAGGATAAATTTTATTGTGTAAGATATTTTTCAATTTCGTCTAAAACCTCCTGTGTCCCCCAAAAATCATTGTGTCCGATTTCATCAATTGTCACAAAATTGCAGCCTTTCTTATACTGTTCAAAAAGTCTTACAGAGCTTTCATATGGCACTTCCTCATCCATATTTGACGCCAATAGCAACGGTTTTACGTTTACGCTTTCCGCAAATTTTACCGACCTCATTTTAAAGCTGACAAGCGCCTTCAACGGACCGTGGAAAATATCCGCATAGCTGTTATACAAATCATAGCCGTCCGCATACGGCGCCATCAGAATCAGACCTGCGGGCTGCCTTTGGCTTGCCACATAATTAGCGACACCTGTTCCAAGGCTGTATCCCATCAACGTAATTTTACTCACATCTTCCCTATTCATCAGACAATCGTACGCACTAAGCCCCATGCTCTTAAAGCTGTCCTCCGAGGAAACACCCTCACTCATTCCATAGCCAGGATAGTCAATGCATGCAAAATGATAGCCGTCAAATGCGGAACGTATGTTTTCATTTTCAAAAAGCTGAAGCACTCTTCCTGCCGCATCCTCGCCATTTCCGCTAAAGTAGAGCACCGTAGGAGCATTTCCCTGCGCATTATGCAGAAACCAGCCATGAAGCGTGCCGTTTGGCGTCTCAAAACGAAGCTCCTCAACAGTTCCGTTTGCAGCATACGCTTTCAGACGTTTTTCCGCACGCTCATTATGCACAGGCGCAAAAAGCATCACAGGCGCAAAGGCACAGATTGTAGTTGCCAAAAATGCAATCAGGGCAAACAGAATAAACAGTTCGTTTGCCAAAAGCTTTTTTGTAAATCCTACTTTTTGTATTACAAAATCATATATTATTTTGAGAACAAATATCACAACCGCCGCGCCCAAAATAGATATTCCAAGTGTTCGCACATTTTGATTTCGAAACAGAATAAACCATAAAAGCGTTACCGCTACGCTCCCCACAAGTCCTATTAATGCGGATTTCTTAACTTTATTTAATTTCTCTATAAGAGTGCTCATTTTTTATATTAATCCCTCTCACTGTCTGCATTTTGTTACCGTTAATAAGTATTTCAGATTTTCCTTACTAAATTCTCAACAAGTTTCGCGCAATGTGCCGCCGCCGCACGCTCAAACTCGGGATAATCCATATGCGCACTGCCGTCCGCCTTGTCTGAAATGGCGCGGAGCACTACATATGGAATCTTGTTTAAAAATGCTGCATGTGCAATCGCAGCGCCTTCCATTTCCGTACACGAAGCATTAAAAAGCGTAATCAGCCTGTCTTTTGTATTCCCGTCCGAAACGAACCGGTCGCCGCTGACAACACGTCCCTCGTATACATCGATTTCCGGATTAACCTCCTCGCAAACCGCCTTAGCCTGCTGTGCAAGCGTTCTGTCCGCTTTAAAAAACGAAGTTTCCATCTGCGGAATAATTCCCGGCTCATAGCCAAGCGCCGTTACGTCCATATCATGCTCGCATGCATCTGTCGAGACAACGATGTCACCGATATTGATTTCCGCGCGCAGAGAACCTGCCACACCTGTGTTAATCACTGCGTCCACATTGAATAAATCCGCCAAAATCTGTACGCACATTCCTGCGTTTACCTTACCAATACCGCATTGCACGATTACCACATCTTTACCGTTCAAAATCCCCTCATGGAATTTCATTCCTGCCTTTTCAATAACGTTTTTAACTTCCGTTTTTGACTTTAATTCCGCAACCTCAAGCTCCATTGCACCAATAATTCCTATTTTATTCATTCCCTTTTTTCCTTTCGTTTATGATTTTAAAAATTAATATTCCGCAGTGCGCTCGAAAAGCCTTCGGCTTTCCTCGCTCGCATGCTTCGCACTATCAAAATGCAAACTGATAAATTCGTCTGCAAGCAATCAATTTATCATCTTACATTTTGGCACTGCTCATTGTTATCGCGGATAGACCAGCCGGTCTTCCTTAATATGATAAAGCACATTATCCAAATACCGCTTTGCAAGATAATTTGCCATGCCAAGGTTCATGTCCAAATAATTCCCGCAGTCCTTCGGGCTTGCACCCGGCACTTCGTCCTTAAAGTCACGGATAAACTCATACAGTTCTGTCATAAGAGGCACAATATCTTTCGACTCATAATCTCCCGCGAGCAGCAGATAAAATCCCGTCCGGCACCCCATCGGTCCAAAGTAAATCGTCTTTTCCCCATATTCCTTATGGTTGCGCAAAAACGTCGCCGCCAAATGCTCAATCGTGTGCACCTCCGCCGTATTCATGACAGGCTCCTCGTTGGGCGAAGTCATGCGAAGGTCAAACGTCGTGATTGTGTTGTCGCCCACCTTGTCCTTACGCGATACATACACCCCCGGCTGTAATTTAATGTGGTCAATTGTAAAGCTTGTTATTTTTTCCATTGAAATAATCTCCTCTCCTATTTGTAATGCGCGCATTTGCGTCATTTACCCGTTCATCAATGTAAGCGTTTCTTCAAAAGAGATACAATCTGCATATCTCCCGTTCCATATAAAATCATTATAATAGTGATACGTCATTTCAGCAGTCATAAACGTATTGTCAAATGTGCTGTTTGCATTCGCTGGAACAATCATTTTAAATCCATGTTCAAAACCGCATTTTACGGCTGCATCAATACAATAATCCGTTTGCAGACCAACAACAATAATCGTATTCTCCTCTTTCTTTTTTAGGTATTCCAATAATCCCGTTTTGTGAAAAGGACTATTCACATTTTTGTCAAAAATCAATTCCCCGTCAGCAGGCTCAAATTCCTGATATATTTCAAATCCGTCCGTTCCCTTTGTGAATGCACTCCCACTTCCGTCATCATGTCTGACGTAGATGACCTCAATCTTTCGCTCCCGAGCCGCCCTTATCAATTCTTTAATATGGCTTTCCAAAAGCGAAAACTCATATAAGTCCGTATTTGTAATCAACTTTTGCGCATCAACCACCAAAAGCACCATATGCATTATCTCCTTCTATATAGAAATGGCGGGAAATGCTTCCCGCCTGCAATAATCCAAAGAGCCCTCGCCCAAATCAAAGCTGTACTGCATTACAGCCTATATTCAATTCATATTATACGGTACCTATATATAACTTGCAAGCGTTTTTTCCTTGATTTGCAGTTAATGATTTATAATGATTTATAGTTAATCTGTAATAGTAACAAATACATAGAAACATCGGGAATTACTGTTTTATCATCATTTCCTGCCATTGATATTGAACGCTGTCGCTAAATACGCGGTATAAACGGTCTTTATCAAAATCTGTTTTGCCCATATCTTCTATCGGAAATGCATTCATATCACCTTCCCGTTCCATCACGCCATTTAGCTTGTTAAATGAAAGATTGTCGCGCTAGGTACTTCTTTTCCCGAACTCGTGACATCTGTTACTGCTACGAGAAAAGGCAACGCGGATATCGCTTTTTAATATCCTGTTTATCACAGGTCTTTCCGCGCTTGTCCACCCCGTGACGTTTGCGCAGGACTTTCGCTTTGGCAGCGTGCTTTCCGCGGGGGCGGCATTGTATCTGATTCTCTTTTGTTTTAAGGATAAAACGCTCAAGCGTCTGCATGGTGCGCTGTTATTGGCGGAGTATGCCGTATACTTTACGGCAATTCTGCGTTAGCCACAGCTAACATGCCTGCCACAAAATGACAAAAACACGATGTTAATTTTCAGAAACCCGCAAAATGTATGCCTTAGAGTATAATTATCATTGGCAAAAAAAAGGGAAGAAGGAAAAATCCCTCTTC
>CAMWNY010000029.1 GCA_947175775.1 uncultured Lachnospiraceae bacterium
CTTCATTTGTTTGTGCCGCGGCGTCTTCCGTCGTAACAGCCGTTTCCGTTTCCTCCGCACGCACACTGTCAGGAGGAAGCATGCCAAATACAAGCGCCGCCGTCAAAAATGCCGCCGTTATTCTTTTTGTGTCCTTCTTCCTAAACATGGCTCTCCTCCTCCTCATTGTTCTCATCCACCTGTACTGCTGCCTCAATCAGCCGATCCATATCAATTGCGTCATCCTCAAGCTGCTCCATTTTTCCCATATTTACGAACAGACTTGCATCGCCGCGGACAAATCCATGTATCTCGCCCGTGACCGTACCGTTGATGCGTCCCCGCACTACGCCGTCAACCCGCATCAGTCCTGATGCCTTTTCAAGCTTCAGCGGCATGGATACAGCAAACGAAGTCCTGTCAATAATCTTCTCACCCACAAGTAAAATCTGCGGCAGAATAAACATAACAATAACAATCGAAATAATTGTACCCCGTCCCAAACACTGACCGATACCGCACACAGCGCCGTCTGACGACATTTGACCGATAAAGATTCCTGCAAGCGCAAGCATCGTACCTGATGTGACAATCGTCGGGAACGCAAAGTTCATCGTTTCTATAATTGCTTCTTTTTTCGGCATTTTATCCTTCAGTTCCATAAAACGTCCTGAAATAACAATTGCGTAATCAATATTGGCGCCCATCTGAATAGAAGAAACAATCATCGAGCTCAGGAAAAACACATTCTTTTGCTGTGCTGCGGGGAACGAAAAATTCACCCAAATTGCGCCCTGAATAACCACTATCAAAAGCACCGGCATTCCCGCCGACATAAAGGTAAACAGCAATACCACCATAACCGCAAGAATTGACATGACATTGACAACTGTATTGTCACGTTTAAACGTTTTGTACAAATCATACTGGCTTGTCGATTCACCCGGTATTAAAATCTGCGCATCCTCATAATACTTGTTTGCAATCGTATGCATTTCTTCCAAGAACGCAAATGTTTCATCACCCTCCTCTGGAAGTGTAAGATAAACCAGCATGCGGCTGTACTGCTCACCCTGAAGCTGGTCTAAGGCAATCTGCATCTTTGTGTGCGCTTCCTCCAAATCTTCCATCAGATCATCGTCAAGCGTCACATAGCCCTCCTCAACCTCGTCGTACAAAAACATAACAATGTCAATCAGAGGAACGCTGTAATTGGAAAAGCCGTTGACTATCTTTGCATAATTCTCGTCATTTACGGCATACGCCATATATAAGACTTCCGCCATCTCATAATCCAGTTCCATAAGCTCTGAAAACTCGCGCGCAGTCAGCTTATCAGTCAGCATATAGCCATCCATAGCCTCCGTATTTGCCAATCCCTGCGAATGATCCACTTCCTCTCTTGCATCGATTTCCCGCAAAAGCCGCTTTTCCTTATCATAATTTCCCGCCGGAACAATTAGCGCCACAAAATTGTCCGTACCAAAGCTTTCATCAATCAGCTCATCGACAAGCATCGCATTGCTTTGAACAGGCGTTTCAAGCATTGTATATCCATACACATACGGACAGCGTGACTGTATCAAATATGCCACAACAATCACAATCAGAAATATGACCGGCATAACATATTGTGTCTTGTATGCAAACTTTCCGACAAACGGAATATCCGGAATAAAGCTTTTGTGCTTCGTCTTATCCATTGCCTTACCAAACAGCATAATTAAGCCCGGCATCAAAAGGAACACGGCAAGAAGACTCAAAAGAATGGCTCTAATCAGGCAGACCGCCATATCCACACCAATGCCAAACTGCATAAACATCATCGCCAGCAGACCGCCCATTGTTGTAAGGGAGCTTGAAAAAATTTCCGGTATAGACTTGCTGAGCGCGACAATATCCGCTTCCCTGATGCCAAGCGTCTGATGTTCTTCCTTATACCTGTTACAAAAGATAACCGCATAGTCAACTGACAGCGCAAGCTGCAATACAATCGTAACGGAATTTGACACAAAGGAAATCGTTCCTGTTATAAAATTCGTACCTTTTGTGATGAGCGCTGCCGAACAGAAGGTCAGCAAAAGAACGGGAACCTCTGCCCATGTCTGTGAAGTGAACAGCAGTACGCTTACAACCACGATTGCAACAAGGATACTGATGGTTGACATCTCCTGTGCAAGCTGTTCCGCCGAGGCATCCCCCATCGAAGTTGACACATAAATATCATATCCGTCAAGCATTGTTTCCACTTCATTTAATGCCTCAAGCGCCCTGTCATCATCCTCCGAATATCCAAACGTAATATTGTAGAGCGCGGAAAAGTTGTTGTAATACTCCGTCGTATTCTCAAAATCAAGCATGATAACAGAATCCAAAGCTTCTATTTTCTCATAAAGTGTGTACGCTTCTTCATACGGAATATTTGTCACCATGACTTTTGCCGTACCATATGTAATAAACTGTTCCTCCATCAGCTCAAGCCCTTGGCTTGTTTCCGTGGTGTCTGGCAGATACGCGGACAGCTCATTTTCTACTTTCACCCAGTTCATGGATACCAAAGAAAAGATAATTGCAATACCAAAAAGCAGAAAAAACAGGTTTCTCCTGTCTACGATAAAGGTCGCAACCTTCAGCATAAAATCGCCGTCTTCACCATTCTTTTTCAGTTTCTCTTCCATAGATTATTTCCTCTCCATTTCATAAAGGAACGCGTATATCTCCTTTATTTTTCAAATCCTTGCTTAGTATAATACATTACTTTTTATTTTGCAATAGTGACTGTTGGTCATTTTTTATTTTTATAATTTCTTTAGATTTTCATGTCTGTTTTTTCCAGAATATTCTGAATATTAATGCTGTTATATTGTATTATCGGCATCTTCGCAATATTGTATAAGAGAAGTTTTCATTGGATATACAGAACAAAAACAGCCGCTGATACAAAATTGTAAAAGCGGCTGCTTTCTGCTTAAATAAAGCGTATTCATTTATCCTGCTATATCTTATCCTAAGAAAATCTTATCCTAAGAAAATCTTATCCTAAGAAAATCTTATCCCAAGAAAATCTTATCCTAAGATTGAAAGAACGCCCTGGTTTGACTGGTTCGACTGCGCGAGCATTGACTGACCTGCCTGTGAGAGGATATTGTTGTTTGAGTATGTCACCATCTCAGATGCCATATCCGTATCACGGATTGCCGACTCTGCGGCTGTCGTGTTCTCAACAATGTTATCCAGGTTCTTAATCGTGTGCTCTAAGCGGTTCTGTACTGCACCGAGTGCAGATCGCTGTGTCGATACTTTCTTAATAGCCGCGCTGATGGTATCAATCGCATTTGTAGCATTATTTCCGTTGTTTCCGTCAACTTTCAGTCCGTTTACGCCAAGCCCCTTTGCGCTCATCGCATCAATGTTGATGTTGATTTTGTTGTTCAGTGTGCCGTCCGCGCCGACATGAAAGCTCATCTTCAATGCCGCAGTCTGGTCCTGATTTGCCGCGATCATGCCATTTGTATTATCTGTTATTGCTTTAAACGCGTCACTTCCAATCACATACTTGTTGCCAAGTGCGTCATATACGCTTGGTGCATCCGCCCTTGCAGTCGCTTTATCGTCAGCGCCTGAAAAATACTTTTGCAAAGCATTTTCAGCAATCCGGTTACCGTCCTTATCGTAGAGTGCAAAACGCTCACCCTTAACAGCAGCAGCCTTTACTGTATATTTTGATGCCGTAATGTTCGCTGTGGTCTGACCGGGAACAATCGCTGCAGCCGTATGACCGGTTACTGTCATCGTGGCAACTTGTTTTCCATCCGCTGTTTTAATAATAAACTTTCCGTTTGTCGTATCAGCCGGATCTTTAACAACATCAAACATTGCATTTGCGTCACTGCCGTTTAAGGTAAGGACTGCCACATTATCAGCAGCTGCCGAGCTTCTACCTGTTGTTACGGAAATTGTCACGCCCTGGTCACGTACCGCCTTTGCCAACGCATTTTGGTATGTTGACGACACCGTAGCGCCTGTAAAATTAACCGCAAGAGACAGACTTGTAGCCGCATCCGTCATAGCTGCCCCGCCGTTAATTGACGCCGCTCCTTTCGTGGCTTCGCCGCCCAATTTTTGAGCCGCAGCGTCCGTAAGCGTCTTATACGCGAACGAATACCCTTTAACCGCCTGTTTGTCGCCTTTTAACAAATAGGTCTCATTAAATTTCGTTGTCTCCGCAACGCGGTCAATTTCCTGGGAGAGCTGGTCAATTTCATCCTGGATATAAGAACGGTCATCTGATGAGTTTGTGCCGTTTGCCGACTGTACTGCAAGCTCATTCATTCTCTGCAGCATATCGTGGATTTCCGTAAGGGCGCCCTCTGCCGTCTGTACACTACTGATGCCGTCTTCCGCATTTGAAGACGCCTGTGTAAGACCTCTTACCTGTTTTCTCATTTTCTCAGAGATTGCAAGCCCTGCCGCGTTATCCGCCGCACGGTTAATCTTGTAGCCTGAAGAAAGCTTTTCTGTTGATTTTGATAATGTGCCCTGAGTGATTCCCAAGAATCTGTTTGAATTCATTGCCTGTAGATTGTGCTGTACTACCATACTGTTACCTCCTTGTGTTAACCGAATGCTTTGGCGCACGTTTCGTGCGCCTGCATTCAATTTGCTGCCGCGGCAAAATTCCGTTTCACCGCCTGTTTTTCGTTTCCATATTCAGTTGTTAAATAAATACCAATCTTATTCTAAGAAAAACTTATCCCAAGATTGAAAGTACGCCCTGGTTTGACTGGTTCGACTGCGCGAGCATTGACTGACCTGCCTGTGAGAGGATATTGTTGTTTGAGTATGTCACCATCTCAGATGCCATATCCGTATCACGGATTGCCGACTCTGCGGCTGTCGTGTTCTCAACAATGTTATCCAGGTTCTTAATCGTGTGCTCTAAGCGGTTCTGTACTGCACCGAGTGCAGATCGCTGTGTCGATACTTTCTTAATAGCCGCGCTGATGGTATCAATCGCATTTGTAGCATTATTTCCGTTGTTTCCGTCAACTTTCAGTCCGTTTACGCCAAGCCCCTTTGCGCTCATCGCATCAATGTTGATGTTGATTTTGTTGTTCAGTGTGCCGTCCGCGCCGACATGAAAGCTCATCTTCAATGCCGCAGTCTGGTCCTGATTTGCCGCGATCATGCCATTTGTATTATCTGTTATTGCTTTAAACGCGTCACTTCCAATCACATACTTGTTGCCAAGTGCGTCATATACGCTTGGTGCATCCGCCCTTGCAGTCGCTTTATCGTCAGCGCCTGAAAAATACTTTTGCAAAGCATTTTCAGCAATCCGGTTACCGTCCTTATCGTAGAGTGCAAAACGCTCACCCTTAACAGCAGCAGCCTTTACTGTATATTTTGATGCCGTAATGTTCGCTGTGGTCTGACCGGGAACAATCGCTGCAGCCGTATGACCGGTTACTGTCATCGTGGCAACTTGTTTTCCATCCGCTGTTTTAATAATAAACTTTCCGTTTGTCGTATCAGCCGGATCTTTAACAACATCAAACATTGCATTTGCGTCACTGCCGTTTAAGGTAAGGACTGCCACATTATCAGCAGCTGCCGAGCTTCTACCTGTTGTTACGGAAATTGTCACGCCCTGGTCACGTACCGCCTTTGCCAACGCATTTTGGTATGTTGACGACACCGTAGCGCCTGTAAAATTAACCGCAAGAGACAGACTTGTAGCCGCATCCGTCATAGCTGCCCCGCCGTTAATTGACGCCGCTCCTTTCGTGGCTTCGCCGCCCAATTTTTGAGCCGCAGCGTCCGTAAGCGTCTTATACGCGAACGAATACCCTTTAACCGCCTGTTTGTCGCCTTTTAACAAATAGGTCTCATTAAATTTCGTTGTCTCCGCAACGCGGTCAATTTCCTGGGAGAGCTGGTCAATTTCATCCTGGATATAAGAACGGTCATCTGATGAGTTTGTGCCGTTTGCCGACTGTACTGCAAGCTCATTCATTCTCTGCAGCATATCGTGGATTTCCGTAAGGGCGCCCTCTGCCGTCTGTACACTACTGATGCCGTCTTCCGCATTTGAAGACGCCTGTGTAAGACCTCTTACCTGTTTTCTCATTTTCTCAGAGATTGCAAGCCCTGCCGCGTTATCCGCCGCACGGTTAATCTTGTAGCCTGAAGAAAGCTTTTCTGTTGATTTTGATAATGTGCCCTGAGTGATTCCCAAGAATCTGTTTGAATTCATTGCCTGTAGATTGTGCTGTACTACCATACTGTTACCTCCTTGTGTTAACCGAATGCTTTGGCGCACGTTTCGTGCGCCTGCATTCAATTTGCTGCCGCGGCAAAATTCCGTTTCACCGCCTGTTTTTGTTTTCCATATTCAGTTGTTCTATAATATCCGCCGGCATTTTGGTCCTGCCTGCGGTTATTACCTGCCATAGCCGCTTTACAGAAGCGTTTCCGTGTTTTGGGGTAATCTGCGGACCGGATTCTTCCGGTCCGCCCCCGGCTGTTGTTTGGCGCCATCTGCGCAAATACCGCCCTGATTTTACCCTTACGTTATCCTAAGAGTGAAAGCACTCCCTGATTTGCCTGGTTTGCCTGCGCAAGCATAGACTGACCTGCCTGTGCAAGAATGTTATTGTTCGAGTATGTCACCATCTCGGATGCCATATCCGTATCACGGATTGCCGACTCCGCGGCAGTCGTGTTCTCCACGATATTATCCAGGTTCTTGATTGTGTGCTCTAAGCGGTTTTGTATCGCACCAAGTGCGGAACGCTGAGTGGACACCTTCTTAATCGCCGCACTAATGGTATCAATTGCCTGTGTGGCATTATCACCATTTTTACCGTCAACTTTGAGCCCGTTTACGCCAAGCCCCTTTGCGCTCATCGCATCAAGACTCACATTAATTTTGTTATTTAATGTACCGTCCGCACCTACATGAAAGCTCATCTTTAACGCTGCTGTTTGGTCTTTGTTTGCCGCAATCGCATTTACGATTTGCTTAAACGCATCGCTTCCAATGACATATTTGTTGCCAAGAGCATCGTATACGCTTGGCGCATCCGCCCTTGCAGTTGCCGCTTCCGCAGTTCCGGCAGTATTTTTAGCGCCTGAGAAATACTTCCCAAGTGCATTCTCTGCAATCCGGTTGCCATCTTTGTCGTAAAGAGCAAACTTCTCACCCTTAACGCCTGCTGCCGTAGCCTTATCGGAAGTGATATTGGCAGTCGTCGTTCCTGCAATAACATTGTTTGCAGCAAGATAATTGGCTACTGTCAGCGTTGCAACGGTATCACCGTTTGCCGTCTTGATGTCAAACATATTTCCTGCTGTATTGGCTGCATCTGCGGATTTCACAACATCAAATGTCGCATTTGCATCGCTTCCGTTTAACGTAAGAACCGGAACATTGGCTCCTGTGCTGCCTGTTGTTACAGTGACTGTTACACCCTGATCCCGCAATGCCTTTGCAAGTGCATTTTGGTATGTTGACGATACCGTAGTCGCGCTAAAATCATATGTAACCTTGATGCCCGTTGCGGCATCTGTCGCTTCTTTAACAGTCGCATTCACTGCCAGTTCATCATCTGTGCCTGCAGTATCTGTAAGCGTCTTATAAGAGAATGAGTAGCCTTTAACCGCCTGCCTGTCGCCCTTAAGCAAATAGGTTTCGTTGAATTTTGTCGTCTCCGCTACACGGTCGATTTCCTGGGAAAGCTGGTCTATTTCGTCCTGTATATAGGAACGGTCATCCGACGCATTTGTTCCATTTGCCGCCTGCACTGCAAGCTCGTTCATTCTCTGCAGCATATCGTGTATCTCTGTAAGCGCGCCTTCCGCCGTCTGCACGGAGCTGATGCCGTCTTCCGCGTTTGCGGATGCCTGCGTAAGTCCTCTTACCTGTTTTCTCATTTTCTCTGAGATTGCAAGCCCTGCCGCATTATCTGCCGCACGGTTAATTCTGTAACCTGAGGAAAGCTTCTCTGTTGACTTTTGCAATGTTCCTGTTGTAATGCCCAAAAGTCTGTTTGAATTCATTGCCTGTAAATTGTGCTGTACTACCATAATAATCTACCTCCATGTGTTAACTAAATCCGACGCATTTCCCTCTGAAATGTACCAGTATTCAATTTACTGTCGCGGCAAATATCCGTTTCACCGCCTCGTTCCTTATTCAATTTTTTTGCTTTTATAATATCCGGCAGCGGACAGCCTCATGCGCACGCGGACATGACCATGCCCTTTGCCGGTTATTACCGTCTTAAACATTTCCTTTTTTCATTTCTTTTTGTCTTTTCTCTATCGCGCGTCCCCTTGCGATATTGACCTCCTGGGGTGCATCAATCATAATGTGTGCCTGATTATTAATGCCTCCCAAAAATGTAATCTTGACGTCCTTCCCTACCATGATAAATTCATTTCTTTGTACTGATAATCTAAGCATTGTCCCAACTCCTTCTAACCTGTGAACCGTCCTGTACTCCTTGTCAGTTCTGAGAACCCCAAAACATGGTTTTCAGATGCCGCCTTGCATTTTGAAGCTTTTAGAATTTGCTTTGGAAGGATGCAACTTTCTGCGTATTTTGTTGCATTGCAGACAATTTTTAGTCATCCTTAAACATTGAGGAACAAAATATCAGAAAAGAGGGATATTATGGGAACAACACAGCCTATCAGAGACAGGGAAGCATTAAGAAAATTTAAGGACTTTTATGTAACAGAAGCGCCGAATCCACGCAACCACGCCATTATCATCATCGGTCTTAACACAGCGCTCAGAATCAACGACATCCTGCACCTGACCTACAGCGATATATACAGCAACGGAAAAGTCCGGGAGCATATCACTGTCATTGAAAAAAAGACGGGTAAAAAGAACCGGATTCTTCTAAATAAAGAGGTGCGCATAACATTAACAAAATATCATGCTGTTTTGAAAAAAACGAAACTGCATAGAAATGGCAACCTTTTCCTTTTTCCAAGCCCACGCAGTGAAGGCATGCCGCTTTCACGCTTTCAGGCATACCGTATCATATGTATGGCGGCACACGCGGCAGGGCTCAGCGAGCACGTAAGCTGTCATTCCATGCGCAAAACATTCGGTTACCATGCATGGAAACAGGGAAAAGACCCTGTAATCATTATGGAAATATTTAACCACTCATCTTTCAGTATTACGAAACGCTACTTATGCATTGAACAGGATGACAAGGATGATGTATTCCGAAATATAAGAATCTAACGTTTGCCATATCATTAAAACTGCAAAATCTACAGCCGCACTGCTATGACTTTTGTTTGTCATGGCTTTTTTGCGTTATATTTTCCTTAATCTTTTCACACATCATTTTAAATTGTGCAAAAAATTTAAAATATTTTTAAAATAAGACTAAAGTTAAATACTTTTGTTCCGATATATAAGATATAAAGGAAAGAGATGCAACAAAATACGCATTATGTTGCATCTCTTTCCTTTATTGTTCCCTCTACTTATCATATTATACCTGTTATTCGTCATACGAAAAAAGCAGCAAATCAATTTTATGATTTACTGCCTCTATAATCAAATACTATGTCGATATATTTTACCCCATATTTTCCCCAAACAGCAGTTTACACATTTTCTTTGCCGCATCTCCGCTGCCATATAAGGCGTCATCAAACACTTCACTAATATCTGTTCTTTGCACTGCTTCCATAATACATTTACAATCAATTGGGCATAATATATTATGATTTCCTTCCAGTGTTTCCACCCATTCCGTTTGATTTCGTAATGTTACGACATTCGTGTGCATCATATATGCTTCCTTTTGCAGTCCTCCGGAATCCGTCACTGCCTTTACTGCATTGCTTGTGAAAAAAAGCATTTCCAAGTATCCTAGCGGTTCAACAAAACAGATATTCTGATACCTGTATTGCTCCATCAAATGTTCTACAAAACTCCTTATTCTTGGATGTACCGGAAAAATCACCGGCGCTTCAAACATTTCAAATGCGTTCAGTATTTCTTTTAACGCACTTTCATTCCCTGTGTTTTCTGCCCTGTGTACAGTAGCAATATACCAGCTCTCCAACGGTTTATCCCAGTGGAATAAAAAGCAAAGTTTCTTCATAAATGCGTCTCTCGAAATTTCCTGCGCTTTTCTCAAATAAAAACGAACTGCATCACACATCACATCCCCGATTTGATAGACATTATGTATAATATTTTCACTTTTCAAATGTCCGACTGCGGTCTGCGTCGGGCAGAATAAATATTCCGAAATATGGTCTGTCAGGATTCTATTCTGCTCCTCCGGCATCGCCCTGTTAAACGAACGCAGTCCTGCTTCCACATGAATGACCGGAATTAATACTTTGGATGCTGCCAGTGCCGCCGCTAAAGTAGAATTTGTATCACCATATACCAACACAAAATCCGGTTTTTCCTTCAGGTAAAGTTCTTCCAGCCTGACCAGCATTTCCGCTGTCTGCTTCGCATGGGAACCCGAACCTACGCCCAGCATATAATCCGGTCTTGGAATATCCAGCTCTTCAAAAAACACATCCGACATATTGCTGTCATAATGCTGTCCTGTATGAACCAAAACCTCTGTTACATAGTTTCTCATGACGCGCGATACTGCCGCCGCCTTGATAAACTGGGGTCTCGCACCTACAACCGTTACTACCTTCATCGTGTTATTTTCCTTTTCTTTACTCTTTCATAAAAGTCTATAAGCTTCTGACTTCGCGACATCATGGTCAGTCTGTTTTTTGTCAGGAAATCCGTTTCTATTACAATTTGTGATATGTCTACAATTTGTTCCCTGATATTGCGTTCCATGTCCAGCTTTTTACCCACATTATATTTTTCGACAAAATCAATATACGACTGGATATCCCCGACAACTATCGGCAGTCCGGCATTAATGTATTCATACATTTTATTTGCAGTTCCCGTTTCCAAAAACAGCCTGTTTCGGTTATTTACATTAAAGATTGCTAATCCGCAATCATATTTTGTCATTTCCTGAATCAGTTCTTTTGTGCCCATATTCCCTTCAAAATGAAAGTATCTGTTTTTTGCTTCCAGCTCCTTACAGTATCTATAATCCGATTGCGAATAAAAATGAATATGTATGCCGTATTCCGCTATTTTTTTCCATATGTCCTCAAAAAATCTATGATTTAATATATCCGTTCCGTTAATTCCGCCCTCGTAAACGCAGTGCAGTTCACCATCAAGACTGCTTAATTTAGCATGTCTGCTTACTATTTTCTCCTGCTCCAATACAATATTTTCCCACGCAATTATTTCTTTGCCTTTCAATCCATACTTTTTTTTGGCAATATCCACTACCAGCCCAGACGTATAAATATTTCCATCGCTTGCCGTATTCGCAATATATTCCAAAGTCAGTTTCTCAATGTTTTCGGGCTTTCTAATGCTCATCATATCATGTGTGTCAAATACAATATGTTTTTTCGTTGTAAGCAAAAGATTTGTTAGTATGTCCGGTTCATTAGAGCTATGTACAATATCAAAATCACTGTTTTCAACAAAATCAACTAAGGCATTCTGCGTGTAAAAAGTATATATACCATCATATACGGAACTGAAACTCGAATTGTTTACTTCCGGCGGCGCTGCTACATACAAAAGAAATACTTTATATCCGTTGTTCTTCATTAACGCCGCTATTTTATGCGTCCTGATACAGGCTGTATTTTGTACAAACAAAATGTTCTTCTCGTGCTCTTCCTTGTGGTAATATTTATTTTCACTTACGTTTGATTTCGAAAGTTCACAGGGAAACATCATGTCTGTCTCATTTGTGTGAAACAGCAGCCCGTCCAACATCACATAATATTCTTTAATGCCTATACTGCATAACTGCTCGGCAATGTCCGAATAGTATTGCGAAGTTATAATGACTGTCAGTTCGTCATTCATTATCCGCTTCAGCTCTTCTACGCCAATAATCTTAATTCCATGTAATTTTTTTCCATTTTTCTTAGAATCATTATCTATATAATTCACAATTTCCGTATCGTTCTTTAATTTGTAATAACCCCTGTCCCCATAAAATCCTGCTCCGAATAAAACAACTTTCTTCAAAGAATCACCTCATTTACAATTTTTACATGACCTTAGCCATAATTCCATGCTATAAAATTTAAAAAGAATACTGCTAAAATCTGTTTCCCCATTGATATGTGCCTCATAATACTGGTTTATAACGTCTTTAGGCACAATGTCCCTCTCTCCAAACGCATAAATAATTTCTTTTATTTCTTCCCTGCTGGTTCCTTCCCTGAGCCATCTTGCAAAAGGGGCCGGAAAACCCATTTTATTTTTTCTCTTCGCAATCTTTTTTGGCAGATACGCCCTGCACGATTTCCTGATAATCCACTTTGTCCACTGATCTTTCATTTTATATTTTCCATAAAGTGCAATCGCAAATTAAACAATCCGGTAATCCAAAAAAGGAACCCTTTACTCAATCGAAAAAGCCATTGAATTCCCATCTT
>CAMWNY010000030.1 GCA_947175775.1 uncultured Lachnospiraceae bacterium
CAATAGCAACGATTGCATGTCCTGATTTCAGACCGCAGCTGGCAACTGTACGTCCCGGCGTTATGCAGAAGCTTGAGAAAAAGGAAGGCGCAAAGGCTGTTATCGAGGAGTTTAATCCCGGATTTACGCCCGACAGCAAGTATGTTGAGATTGTTGAGATTGTTAAGAATATCACGGACACGGTTGACATTATGGACGCTAAGATTTTGGTATCAGGCGGACGCGGCGTGGGAAGCCCTGAGAACTTTAAGCTTCTTGATGATTTGGCAGAAGCAATCGGCGGAACGGTAAGCTGCTCACGTGCAGTTGTTGACGCAGGCTGGAAGAGCAAGGATCTGCAGGTTGGACAGACCGGAAAGACAGTTCGTCCGAGCGTATATTTTGCAATCGGTATTTCCGGTGCAATTCAGCACTTGGCAGGTATGGAAGAGTCCGACATCATTGTTGCAATCAACAAGGATGAAACAGCTCCAATCTTTGATGTGGCAGACTACGGTGTTGTAGGCGATCTGAATAAGATTGTACCGATGCTCACGGAGCAGATTAAGGCTGCTGTGGCAAATAAATAATTGAAATAAGAGTTCTATATAATAAAACCAAAATAAAACCGCAAAGATTGTTCTTTGGGGTTTTATTTTGTTGAAATATAAGGTATAATGTCGATAGACATTATGTCAGCGCCGAGCGAAGCGAGTGTGCATCGCAGAGCGTAGCATGTCTTTTAGACATGCTATAATGTTCACGAAGGCAATGAGCAGTGCCAAAATACAATCTGGAAAATCGGCTGCTCGCAGACGAATTTTCCAAATTGTATTTTGATAGGGCGAAGCCCGTGAATTCGGAAAATCTAAGATTTTCCTCATTAGCACTGCGGAGAAAACAGAGACCAAAAAGGAAAATCTAAGATTTTCCGAATGCGTACTGCAAAGAAAACTGAGAACCAAAACCCAAATAAGGAGAAATAAACATGGCATTAACAGAACTCAATACCTATACAATCAACGACGTCTATAACCTCCCCGACGGACAGCGGGCAGAGCTGATTGACGGAAAGGTATATTATATGGCGCCTTCCACAAGGAATCACCAGCGAATTGTCGGCGAGCTTTTTGCGACGATACGTGAGCACATTCGCAGAAATAACGGAAAAGGCGAGGTCGATATTGCGCCGTTTGGCGTGTTTATCGACGCAGACGATAAGAATTATTTGGAGCCGGACATCAGCGTCATTTTGGATGCCAATAAGCTTGACGAGCGGGGATGCAACGGCGCTCCCGATTGGATTATTGAGGTGGTATCTCCTTCCAGCAGAAGAATTGACTATACAACAAAGCTTTTTAAATACCGTTCCGCGGGCGTGCGCGAGTATTGGCTTGTGGATGCCGACAAAAACAGGGTTATGGTATATAATTTTTCCCATGATGACATGAAAGAGTACAGCTTTACGGAGGACATTCCGGCAGGTATTTATACGGATTTTGTCATTCGGATGTCAAACCTTGAACTGTAATCAGAGTGTGTTTTAAGCGGGTGGAAATCAGATTGTATTTCCGCCCGTTTTGTGCATAGATTCATGTAGAGAAAGGCGTTATAGTCTGATGAAGGAGGGAAACAGAAATGGATTGGGAACAGGAGCTGCATGGCGGAGAAATATATTATCCAAACAGTGAAGAGATTGTGAAAGAACAGACAAAGTGCATGGAGCGGCTGTATGATTTTAATGCAACGCGCCCGTCAGAGGGCGAAAAACGTACGGCGATGTTAAAAGAAATGCTTGCGGAAATCGGTGAGAACTGTTATATCGAGCCGCCGTTTCATGCAAACTGGGGCGGACATCATGTCCATTTTGGAAAGGGCGTCTATGCCAACTTCGGATTGACCTGTGTGGACGATACGCATATTTATGTGGGCGACTACACGATGTTCGGACCAAACGTGGTGCTTGCAAGTGCAAACCATCCGCTGCTTCCCGAACTGCGCGAAAAGGCGTACCAGTACAATCTTCCTGTCCGCATCGGCAAAAACTGTTGGTTTGGTGCAGGCGTTATTGTCGTGCCGGGTGTGACGATTGGGGACAATGTGGTTATCGGAGCGGGCAGCATTGTGACAAAGGATCTTCCGTCGAATACGCTTGCAGTTGGTAATCCCTGCCGGGTACTGCGCGAGATCGGAGAACATGACCGGAAATATTATTACAAGGACAGGGAAATTGATTGGGAAAAAATTGAAAAACTGTAAAAAATTCTGTACGGATATTGCAAACTTTCGTAAAATAGGATATGATGAAGTTAGTATATTATGGTAAATTTATAGAAAGGATGTTACTGTGAAAAATTTATTTTTCACAGGGTGAATTTGTGCATGTGCTCAGATTCGCAGGATGATATAGAAATGGAGGTATTATATGAGCGGCATTTCAAGAATTAACGCAGTGACCGGCTACGGACGGATTGCAAGCGGCAAAAAAATAAACAGAGCTGCCGATAATGCGGCGGGATTGGCAATTGTCAATAAGTTAAAGGCAAATGCAAATGCGACCAACGTGGCAACGAGAAATACACGCGAAGGCATTAATGTCACAAACATTGCGGACGGCGGCTATGACAGCATTATGGAGCGCCTTCAGGGTATCAGAGAACTTGCAGTAAGGGCGATGAATGGTACGAACAGCGAGGATGACAGAAGAATCATACAGGATGAAATTGACCAGCAGATGGCAGGAATCGGCGAAGCTGCAAAGAATACAGTCTACAATGAGACAAAGCTTTTAGACGGCAGTTATGCTACAATGGAGATTGCAAGCAATCCTACAGGAAAGGGCAGTAAAATTCAGCTTGGCGACGCGAGCCTGGATGCAATCGGCATTGCAGGATTTAACGTAACGAGCGGCAATTTTGACCTTGATGCGATTGACAGGGCGATTGAGAAAGTAAGCTCAGACAGAAGCAAGTTAGGCGCAAGCGCAAACGGACTTGCTGCAAGAGAGCGTTCAAATCAGGTGGCTTATGAGAACATGACGGCAGCGCAGAGCCGTATCGAGGATTTGGATATGGCGAAGGCGTCTACGGATTTAAAGCGTGACGAGAATTTGCAGAGAGTGCAGATTGCAATGTTCAAAAAGCAGAGAGAACAGGAAGCGATGATTACAAAGATTATGTAAACAATACATAGCATGTTAAAATCCCCCGCAGTAATTTGCGGGGGATTTTTTTGACACTTGTTCAGTTCGATTTATGTTTAATTTTATTTATACCGTTATCAGATAGACGATACCTTCTCTTATTTCTGAAACCGTTCAATCAAACGGAACACCTGTTCAACCGTATTAATCATATTCTTTCTTGCATTGCCGGAATCCATCGCTTCCCCCAACGTCTGTATGCCCCTAAGAATCGGGAAAAATGCGTCAATTCCATGTTCATTGCAGGCGGTGGCGTCGTCTGTCACACAGCCGGAAAACGCAATGACTTTTTTACCGTGTTTTTTGGCAAGCCCTGCGACGCCGATGGGAGCCTTTCCAAAGACCGTCTGCCCGTCAAGTCTTCCCTCTCCGGTCACGACAATATCAGATGCCGCAATATAGTCTTCCAGCTTTGTTTCCTCCAAAACGATCTTAATTCCGGATTCCAAAACGGCGTTGGTGTAGGCGAGAAAGGCAAATCCCAAACCGCCCGCGGCGCCTGTTCCTGCCTGTTTGGCGTTAGCATGCGGATATTTTTCGCAAGTCAGTTTTGCGTAATAGGCAAGCCACTTATCCATCTGCATAATCATTGTCGGCGTTGCGCCCTTTTGTGGTCCAAAGACGGCGCTGCATCCCTGTTCTCCGCATAAAGTGTTTGTCACATCGCAGGCAATCCGGAAGGTGCATTCCTTGAGCTCTGGGATGACAAAATCGTCCGTAATGGTTTCAAGCTCCTTTAATCCTTTTGCGCCGAATGGAACCTGTTTTCCATTCTTGTCAAGCATACCGTAGCCTAATGCCTGAAGCATACCGATTCCGCCGTCGTTTGTGGCGCTTCCGCCAATTCCGACAATAAAGTGCCTGCACCCTTTGGAAATTGCGTTTTTAATTACTTCACCTACGCCATATGTCGTGGTGTTAAGCGGATTTCTGTCCTGCTCTGCCACAAGCGTAATTCCCGCGGCGCCCGACATTTCAATAATGGCGGTCTTTGTGTCTTTTATCACTCCGTACATACATTCGACAGGATCGCCCAAAGGTCCTGTTACGGTGATGCATTCCAACTGACCGTCCATTCCCAAAGCGAGCGCTTCCACAGTGCCTTCACCGCCGTCGGCAAGCGGACGGATACATACTTCGGCATTTGGCATCGCCTTTCTTATTCCTTCGCCGATTGCCTTGCCTGCTTCAAGTGATGACAAACTGCCTTTGAGTGAATCAATTGCAATAACTGCTTTCATTTTTTTCTCCTTTCGTTTTGTGAAAAAGAACTGCTGAAAATGAATTCCATGATGTAAGCTGCTGCCCTGAAGCCTTTGACGCGTTTCATTTAGAGAGATATTAAAAGCGCCGGATACGTGAACCGTATGTCCGGCGCTTATAGAGGACGGCGGTTAATCACCGTCTCATACTCAATTGTTCCATAGAATTAGTAATCCATTGCCTTCTCTTCGCCGTTCATCACACGCAATGCGCCCTGTGCAAGCGCAAGCAGCTCGTCTTCGCCGGGATATACGGTAAACGGAGCAATCCATTCGGCACGCTCTTTCAGAGCGGCAACGACATCTGCCGCATACGCAATACCGCCTGTCACGATAATCTGGTCAACTTTTCCGCTCAAAACACATGCCATAGAACCGATGTCCTTTGATACCTGTAACAGGAATGCTTCTTTTGCTTCTTTTGCGTTTGCGTTTCCTTCGTCGGCAAGCTTTGATACCTCACGCATGTCGTTTGTGCCAAGGTACGCATTAAATCCACCCTTGCCTACAATCTTGGAGTAAACTTCCTTTTCCGTATAATTTCCGGAAAAGCACATTTTAATCAATGCGCCGCTCGGTACGCCGCCCGCACGCTCGGGAGAGAATGCGCCGTCGCCGTCAAGTGCGTTAAATACATCAATTACCTTACCGTTTTCGTGTGCGCCGACAGAAACGCCGCCGCCCATATGTACCACAATCAGACGAAGCGTGTCGTAAGCTTTTCCGCTTTCTTTTGCGTAACGCTTTGCAACTGCTTTTTGGTTCAGCGCGTGGAATACGCTGACACGCGGAAGTTCAGGCACGCCGGAATACCGTGCAATTGGCATCAGTTCATCGACAACGACTGGGTCTACGATATAAGAAGGAGCACCGATGGAATCACCGATTTCCCGTGCAAGAATGCCGCCGAGGTTGGAAGCGTGCTGTCCCTGAACGCCTGCCTTTAAATCGGCAAGCAGCGCATCCGTTACGGCATAAGTGCCGCCCGGAATAGGTTTTAACATGCCGCCGCGCCCTACTACAACGTTCAGCGATTGAATGTCAAAGTTCTTTTCCGCTAACAAATCCGTAATAATTTTCTTTCTGAAATCCTTTTGGTCAACAATCGTGGCATACTGGGAAATTTCCTCCGTGGAATGCCGTAAGGTTTCCTCAAACAATAACGTTTCGTCTTCAAAAACGCCGATTTTTGTGGAAGTAGAGCCGGGGTTAATAATCAGACTTTTGATTGCCATAATATGATTCCTCCTGTTAAAATGTTCGTCTATCTTTTTGTTTATCAGGTAATCGGCAACATCACCGACACCGTCTGCCAGCAGTTCAAGAAAGAAGTCCATGCTTATTTTTTCATCGATTCCGCAACA
The DNA here is from genome assembly GCA_947175775.1 of uncultured Lachnospiraceae bacterium. GTDB lineage: Bacteria > Bacillota > Clostridia > Lachnospirales > Lachnospiraceae > COE1. Next base: position 5,808 of record CAMWNY010000030.1, read on the forward strand.
ACAGCCGCAAGCGCGATGGAATTGAGTTTTGCCTCAAATGAGTCGGAACGTGATGTCAGGATAACAGGCGCAGCGGTACCCGTTAAAATATTACCGTTCTTTACGTCACACAGATGTGTCAGCACCTTGTATACAAGATTTCCGGCGTGAATATCCGGGAAGAGAATCACATCTGCGTCGCCCGCTATCTTTCTGCCTGTACCGCCTTTGTGCGCAGCAGCAGCGCTGTCAATCGCCATATCCATAGAGAGCGGTCCGTCAATCACGCAGCCCGTGATTTTGCCCTCGGCGTTCATCTTTGCAAGCTCGTCAGCGTCAACCGTACAAGGCATCTTGGGATTGACAACCTCGACAGCGGCAACCGGAGCAACCTTCGGATTTGCAATACCGCACGCGTGACAGACCTCAACCGTATTGTTGATAATTGCAACCTTGTCTTCCAATTATGGATACGTCATAAATGCAACGTCCGATAAGAACAACAGGCGGTCAATGCCCTTGATTTCAAAAACACACACATGGGAGAGCGCCCTGCCGGTACGAAGTCCGACTTCCTTATCCAAAACACTCTTTAAGAAATTCTTGGTGTCGATTAATCCTTTCATGTACATATCCGCTTTGCCGTCGTGAACAAGCTTGACAGCCGTAAGCGCCGCCTGTACATGGTCCGGCTCATTGATAATCTCAAAGCCTGCCAAATCCATATTCATGGAAGCGGCAATTTCCTTGATTTTTGCCTCGTCACCGACTAAAATCGCGTCGGCAATGCCTTTTTCCTTTGCAGCCTGCACTGCCTCAAGCACCGGCTCGTCTTCCGCAACAGCAACAGCGACTGTTTTGCGGTCGCATTCGTAAACTTTTTTCAGTAAATCCTGAAATCCTTTGCTCATTTGAAATCCTCCATTCTAAATGTCTTTTTTGTTGGAAATTAAGGGAAAATCCTCAGTTGTTAAAATAATAACACTTTCTAAAACGGCGGTCAAGGTGCATAAAGTATTTTTTAAAGTGCAACAAGTGGAAAAATGGTTGAAATATGCTATACTGATGTTATAAAAATGAGGGATAGAGAAACGGAGGAACAACAGAAAATGAAAGTATACGTATACAGCATGCGCGGCTTTGACGAGCTGCCGGATTTTGAGCGGTTTTGTGAGAAATATCAGGTGGAATGGGCGTACACAAGCGAAACGCCCTGCATGGAAAACCTTGACTATGCTAAAGGCTATGACGTGGTTAACATCATCACGACGGTTATCAATAAAGAAATGATAGACCGCTGGAAGGCGCTTGGCGTAAAGTGCATTGCCACGCGCACAATCGGCTATGACCATATTGACTATGCATATGCAAAAAGCGTTGGCATGGGCGTTATTCACATTACGTATTCGCCTTCCAGCGTGGCGGATTATACGATTATGCTGATGTTAATGGGCTGCCGCAAAATTAAGCATATCATGAACACGGCAGCAGTGCAGGATTTTACCTTGAAGGGAAAAATCGGAAAAGAGCTGCCAAACTGCACCGTTGGAGTTATCGGTACAGGAAAAATCGGAAAGACTGTAATCGCGCACTTAAAAGGCTTCGGCTGTAAAATCCTTGCCTATGACATTTATGAAAGCGACGAAGTGCGGGAAAATGCGGAGTACGCATCGCTTGATAAAATTTTCACGGACTGCGACATTATTTCGCTGCATGCGCCTGCCACAAGTGATAATTACCATATGATTGACAAGGCGGCAATTGATAAAATGAAACAGGGCGTGATTATAGTAAACTGTGCGAGAGGTTCCTTAATCGATACGCAGGCGCTGATTGACGGAATTGAGAGCGGAAAGGTAGGCTTTGCGGGACTTGATGTGATTGAGCAGGAGAGCGGGCTTTATTATTTTAACCGTGTGGGAGAGCCGTTAAACAATCCGCAGCTTGCGATACTGAAATCGTATTCTAATGTTCTTGTAACGCCGCACACTGCATTCTACACGGACGAGGCGGTAGCAAATATGGTGGAAAATTCACTGCTGTGCGCGAAGGATTTTATTGAGGGAAGAAAGACCGCATTCGAGGTCTGAGCGCATGGAGTATTATGCACTCAATCAATATCTGAAGGATACCTTTGGGGAAAAAGTCTATAAGATTGCGTTGGACGGTGGATTTACCTGCCCAAACAGAGACGGAACGCTTGGTACGGGCGGCTGCATTTTTTGCTCAGGGGAAGGCTCCGGCGATTTTGCACAGTGCCGTACGCTTTCCATTACAGAGCAGCTTGCGCGCGGAAAAGAGCAGATTGCACAGAAGTATCGCGGTGCAAAGTATATCGCGTATTTTCAGGCATTTACCAATACGTATGCACCAGCGGAGCAGCTGCGCGCGCTCTATGAGGAAACGATGTCTGATGCGCAGGTGGTTGCGCTCTCGATTGCGACAAGACCGGACTGTCTGCCTGATGAAGTCATTGCGCTGCTGAAAGAGCTTAATAAAAGAAAGCCTGTTTGGGTGGAACTTGGATTACAGACCATTCATGAGAAAACAGCCCGTTATATCCGACGGGGATATGCGCTTTCGGTTTATGATGAGGCAGTGCGGAAGTTAAAAGAAGCGGGCATACAGGTGATTGTACACGTGATACTCGGACTTCCCTATGAAACGGCAGACGAAATGAAGGAAACCGTTTCCTATGTAGGAAAGAGCGGCGCGGACGGAATCAAACTGCAATTACTGCATGTGATTAAGGGAACGGATTTGGAGCAGGAATACCTCCAGGGAAAGTTTCAAACGATGAAAATGGAGGAGTACGTCAGTTTGGTGGCGGACTGCATTGCGATACTCCCACCGGGTATAGTGATACACCGCATGACGGGGGACGGGGATAAGGCAAAGCTGATTGCGCCGGACTGGAGCGCCGACAAAAAGCGGGTACTCAATGCGTTAAAAAAAGCGATTGCGGAAAAAAAACGGTAAGAAAGGCACGTTTTGCGCACAAACGGCATAAACTATAACAATTACCTGAAAAAGGGGTAAAGCAGTGACTTGCAGAGAACGCATTTTATCGAACGAATATGCCGATTTGGTGGTAAATTTTGTGCTGCCTGACGAATATGAATATGAAAGACCGGTTGACTATTGCAATCATATTATTAATGAAGACTTACAGCTTTTTTATATTAAGCGGAGCGATTTGCCGGATTTGCGCTTTACGAAAGCATCGTACTCGTTTATTCCAAAATGCTACGGATTGGTTCAGGTGGACCAGCAGGAACGCGGCGTGGACCTCAATACGCTCAGCCTTGCGGATGTGGGTATCCTTTCCGTGCAGAGACCGCCTCTTAATCTGACCGGAAAAAATGTCACAATCGGTTTTATCGATACAGGCATCCGTTATCAGGACGAGGTTTTCCGCGATATGGCGGGAAACAGCCGGATTCTTGCCATATGGGATCAGACCATTCAGACAGGAAAGCTTCCCGAAGGGTTTGAATACGGCTCCGAATACACGCAGGAGGACATTAATGCGGCGCTGCGAAGCGACGATCCGTTTTCGATTGTGCCGAGTACGGACGCAAACGGGCATGGAAGCGAGCTGGCGGCAGTGGCGGCGGGAAGCCCGATTGCAAACGGAAACTTTATCGGAGCAGCTCCCAACGCGCGGATTGTCATGGTAAAGCTCAAGGAAATTAAACCTTATCTTAGGGAATACTATAAAATTCCGGAGGGGGTGCCCTGTTATTCCGAGACGGATATTTTGCAGGCGCTGCAATACCTCCAAAAGTTCTCACAGGTACTGTATACGCCGCTTGTAATCTGCTTTGGATTGGGAACAAGCTTGGGCGACCATGCGGGTTCCGGCACGCTTGCGACATATCTGAACACGTTAAGCTACAAGAAAAGCCAGGTGATTGTAACGCCTGCGGGAAACGAGGGCAACACATCCCACCATTTTCATGCCGAGATGAGTATGCGGGAGGCATACAAGGACGTGCAGCTTCGCGTCGGCGAGGATGAGCGGGGGTTTGTCATGGATTTGTGGGGAGAAGCGCCGTATTATTACAACGTGACGGTGCGCACGCCCGGCGGAGAGGGAATCCGTTGGAGCAATCCGCGCAGTCCGCAGCCGCAGGAGTTTACCTTTGTGTTTGAAAAGACACGGATTATCATTGAATATTTTTGGGTGGAGCATACTTCGGGCGCGGAACTCATCCGCTTCCGGTTTATTGAGCCGACGGCGGGCGTTTGGAACATCCGGGTCAATTCTGCGGGAAATGTGGCGGGCGGCTGCTTTGACATTTGGCTCCCGATTTCGCAGTTTCTGTCATCCGATACGTATTTTCTCGAGGCAAGTCCGCAGACGACCATCACGGAGCCGGCATATGCCGAAGGCACCATTACGGTGTCAAATTACCAGTCCTCCAATGTCAGTATCGCGCCTTCGTCGGGACGCGGTTTTGGGAAAAACGGCATGATTGTACCCGATATAGCGGCGCCGGGCGTCAATGTCTCCACGCCGTTTGGTCCGGGGAACGGCACAAGCATTTCGGCGGCAATCACGGCAGGCGGCTGCGCGCAGCTTTTGGAGTGGGCAGTAGTAAATCAAAACGACCTCTTTGTCAATTCCACGGCAATCAAAAATTATCTCATCCGCGGTGCAGACCGTGAAGATTATTTGGAGTATCCGAATCGCGAATGGGGCTACGGAAGCCTCAACATCGCAGGCGTTTTTGAGTTTCTTGCAGAGCTTGGATAAAAACGGTCAGATTTTACTTGTAATTAATCTTGAGTAAGTTTTAAAAAATGCGCAAAGTAATTGTATTTAGTGAGATTTTATGATAAATTTAAAATAATAATTTTGAAAAAGTCATTAAGTCTTGCTAATAACAAATACATTGTGCATTTTTTAAAACCGGAGGTAATGCAGAATGAAGCATTATGAAAATTTGCTGGCAAAGGGGTGCTTTTCAAGAGAACAGTTAACTGAAATTGTAGGTACACCAAGTGCAGCCAATCAAGTAATCTATGAATATCAGAAAAAGGGACTAATAGAAAAAGTAAAGCGGGATTTTTATGTCGTAATTAGTTTAGAAACAAAGCAGCCTGTCCTTTCGCGTTATCAGATAGGCTCCAATCTTTTTTGGGATGCCTGTATCACACATCACAGCGCATTTGAAGTATTCGGATATGGAAGTCAGGTGTTTTACGAGTGCTTTGTCGCAACAGACAAACGATTTTCAGATTTCGAATATGACGGAGTCGTATATCGCCGTGTAGAGCGTAAGCCTTATACAGAAGTAATACAGCAGAGAAATCTGCGGGTAACATCTGTAGAACAGACGGTGGTAGACAGTATCCGGGATTTTGAAAAGATTGCGGGTTTGGAGGAAGTAATACGCTGTATGATGTTGGTGCCGGGGTTGAATGAACAAAAAGTGCTTGAATGTCTTGCAAGAAATAATAATGGATTTCTGTATCAGAAATGTGGATTCATTTTTGAAGAGCTGCGGGAGGAATTTCATTTTTCTTCAACCTTTTTTGAAGAATGTGAAAAGTATTCTTCTCATGCAAAGAGGTATTTGATGAAGGAGTCAAAGGATAATGTGTTTCATAAACGGTGGAGAATTTATGCGCCACAGTCATTGGAAGGACTGACAGATAAAGGAGTTTGTGATTTTGATGCAATTGGATAGATTAACACTTGGCAGAATGGCGAAAGAATTAGGGTTTGTGAGAGATACGTTGGAGAAAGTATGTCGTTTGGCAGATATTTTAAAGTTTTTTGAATCGGACAGGCTTTTGTCAAATGGGATTGCCTTAAAAGGTGGTACAGCCATTAATCTTGCTATTTTTGATTTGCCAAGGCTGTCTGTTGACATTGATTTGGATTACTGTAGAACGATTGACAGGGGGGAAATGCTTGCAGACAGAGCGGTTATTACAGACAAAATAGGCAAGTATATGACAGCAAACGGATATGTTTTAGGTCCAAAATCCAAGAACTATCATGCACTGGATTCGTTTGTGTATGAGTATGTGAATTGCGGAGGAGTGAAAGATAATCTTAAGATTGAGATTAACTATATGCTTCGTTGTCATGTGCTCCCGACAGAAACAAGAAAAGTGAAGCTGCCTTGGAGCAAGGATGTGCTTACAGTGTTTTCCGTGGCACCGTTGGAGATATTCGCTTCTAAAACAGTAGCATTACTTATGAGAACAGCACTGAGAGATTTATATGATATTCATAATATGGTCAAGTATGGGTTGTTTGATGAAAGTGAAGAAGAACTGTTCCGTAAATGTGTTGTGTTTTATAGTGCAATTGGAGCAGAACAGCCACCCAAAAGATTTGAACTTGATAATATTGGGAAATTATCATCTTTGCAGATGAAGCGTGATTTGGAGCCGGTGCTTCGCAAGGGAGAACGATTTGATTTGGAATTGGTTCAACAGGAGGTTCGGCAATATCTTGCGTCTGTTCTAATACCGACAAAGGAAGAAGAACTGTTCTGGAAAGCCTTTTCAGAAGGAAGGTATCAGCCGGACCGGATATTTGGGGAAAGGAATGAGGCTGTAAATATTGCAAAG
>CAMWNY010000031.1 GCA_947175775.1 uncultured Lachnospiraceae bacterium
CCTGACTGCAATATCAGTATCGACGAGGTGGAGCCGAGAAGCTTTTCGTTCAACAATCCGTTCGGTGCATGTCCGGAGTGTTTCGGGCTTGGCTATAAAATGGAGTTTGACCTTGACCTTATGGTGCCGGACAGAAGCCTGAGCATTAATCAGGGTGCGATTACGGTGATGGGCTGGCAGTCCTGCACGGATAAAAACAGCTTCACCAATGCGATTTTGCAGGCGTTGAGTGAGGAATACGGATTTTCACTCGATACGCCGTTTGAGGAGCTTTCGAATGATGCGCAGGATATTTTGGTGAATGGTACACACGGAAAAGAGGTTGTCGTTTATTATAAGGGACAGCGCGGCGAGGGCAGGTATCCGGTTGCGTTTGAGGGGCTTGTCAAAAATGTGGAGCGCAGATACCGGGAAACGTCGTCGGAAACGATGAAGAGCGAATATGAGACGTTCATGCGCATTACGCCCTGTAAGGAGTGCGGCGGAAAGCGGTTGAAAAAAAGCTCGCTTGCGGTTACGGTCTGTGACAGGAATATTTATGAAGTTACGTCGATGTCGATTAAGAATCTGTATGAATTTATGGATACGATGGAGCTGACAAAGCAGCAGCAGTTAATCGGAAAGCGTATTTTAAAGGAAATCAAGGCGCGTGTGGGCTTTCTTGCGAGCGTGGGTTTGGAGTATTTAAACCTTGCAAGAGGCACGGCGTCGCTTTCGGGTGGCGAGGCGCAGCGTATCCGGCTTGCGACACAGATTGGCTCAGGGCTGGTGGGCGTTTGTTATATTCTTGACGAGCCGAGCATCGGTCTGCACCAGCGTGATAATGATAAGCTGATTGCGGCGCTTAAAAATTTACAGGAGCTTGGCAACACGCTGCTTGTCGTGGAGCATGACGAGGATACAATGTTTGCGGCGGACCATGTGATTGACATCGGACCGGGTGCGGGAGAGCATGGCGGTGAGGTCGTGGCGCAGGGAACGGCGCAGGAGATTATGGAAATCGGGGAATCGATTACCGGACAGTATCTGAGCGGAAAGCTGCAGATTCCGGTGCCCGATACGCGCAGAAAGCCGATGGGCTGGCTGACGGTAAAGGGGGCTGCGGAGAATAATCTCAAGAATATTGACGTGAAGTTCCCGCTTGGCGTGTTTACCTGTGTGACAGGCGTGTCCGGTTCGGGAAAATCCTCCCTTGTGAATGAAATTTTGTATAAATATCTTGCAAAGAAATTAAACCGTGCGCGTACGGTTTGCGGCAAGTTCAAAAAAATTGAAGGCATTGAACAGCTTGATAAGGTAATCAATATAGACCAGTCTCCAATCGGAAGGACGCCGCGTTCCAATCCGGCGACGTATACGGGCGTGTTTGACCAAATCCGCGATTTGTTTGCGTCAACGGTGGACGCGAAAGCGCGGGGCTATGCAAAAGGACGGTTTAGCTTTAATGTAAAGGGCGGACGCTGTGAGGCGTGCGGCGGAGACGGTATTATCAAAATTGAGATGCATTTCCTTCCGGATGTGTATGTACCCTGCGAGGTATGTCAGGGAAAGCGGTATAACCGGGAGACACTTGAGGTGAAATATAAAGGAAAGAATATTTATGACGTGCTGGACATGACGGTGGAGGAGGCGCTGGCATTTTTTGAGCCTGTTCCTTCTATTAAAAGAAAGATTGAGACGCTTTATGACGTGGGGCTTTCTTATATCAGGCTCGGGCAGCCGTCAACGACGCTTTCGGGCGGCGAGGCGCAGCGTATTAAGCTTGCGACAGAGTTAAGCCGCAGAAGCACGGGGAAGACGATTTATATATTGGACGAGCCGACGACAGGACTGCATTTTGCCGATGTGCATAAGCTTGTGGAAATTTTGCAGCGTATTACGGAGGGCGGAAATACGGTTGTTGTCATTGAGCATAACCTTGATGTGATTAAAACTGCCGATTATATTATTGATATTGGACCCGAGGGGGGCGACGGCGGCGGAACGGTGATTGCAGAAGGGACGCCGGAAAAGATTGCGGAGGATAAGAGTTCCTATACAGGGATTTATGTTAAGAAAATGCTGGCACGTGCAAGAGCCGGAAAATAGCATATTTTAGTTATTTTGAGTATCGACGATAATTACTGTTCAAACAGGACTTCGCATTTACTGCGAAGTCTGTGAGAAAACATATTGTAGCCAAGTAAAAATCTATCACCAAAGCTGATTTTGCATAGATTTTTACAGTTTACTGGAACGAAATGAACAGTAATTATGCACAAAACGACGAATATTCTGTAAATTTAGCTGTTTACAAAACAATTATTAGAGTATATAATGAATTTACATAATATTTTAAAATAATGCTAAAGTATTGTGAAAACGGTGCCGATATAAAGATTATAAAAAGATTCGATGTGTTTTTTATAAAAAAAGCGTTAAACCCCTTTGAAAATTGGATAAATTAGGTTATAATGGCTTAGTTAGCAATTCGTAATGAATAATGGCAATACTATATAAATGACTAAGACGATCAGATGATCCTGTATAAAGAAGGATTCATTTTTGAATAAAGTACCTGAATTTACCAATTTTGATTTAGAAAGAAAGGGGCAGCAGCCATGCAATACACAGATATTGGAATTGACTTAGGAACCGCTAGTATATTAGTTTATATCAGAGGAAAGGGCGTTGTCTTAAAGGAGCCGTCGGTGGTAGCCTTTGACCGCGATACTGATAAAATAAAAGCCATCGGAGAGGATGCACGTCTTATGCTGGGAAGGACTCCCGGCAATATTGTAGCTGTAAGACCTTTGAGACAGGGAGTAATTTCTGACTATAAGGTTACCGAGCAGATGATGAAGCACTTTATCCAAAAGGCGCTTGGCAGAAAGACATTCCGTAAGCCGATTATTGCGGTGTGTGTACCGAGCGGCGTGACGGAGGTAGAGAAGAAGGCAGTTGAGGATGCGACGTATCAGGCAGGCGCGAGGGATGTCAAGATTATTGAGGAGCCGATTGCAGCGGCAATCGGAGCGGGTATTGACATTGCAAAGCCTTGCGGAAATATGATCGTCGACATCGGAGGCGGTACTTCCGATATTGCAGTCATCTCTTTGGGCGGCACGGTAGTCAGTGCATCCATTAAAATAGCGGGCGATGATTTTGACGAAGCAATTGTGCGCTATATGAGAAAAAAACACAATCTTTTGATTGGCGAAAGAACGGCAGAAGATATTAAAATTAAAATCGGATCAGCATTTAAAAGAGCAGAGACAGACTACATGGACGTCAGGGGACGAAACCTTGTGACAGGGCTTCCAAAGACCATCCGCGTTTCTTCGGAGGAGACGGAGGAGGCGCTTCGCGAGACGACTGCTCAGATTATTGATACCATTCACAGCGTGCTGGAGAAGACACCGCCTGAACTTGCGGCAGATATTGCGGACCGCGGTATTGTGCTTACGGGAGGCGGAAGCCTGCTTCGGGGCTTGGAGGATTTAATCGAGTCGCGCACCGGTATCAATACGATGACAGCAGAAGACCCCATGACGGCGGTTGCCATTGGTACAGGTAAGTATGTCGAGTTTTTGGCAGGAGCAAGAGACGAAATCTAATGTAGGCGGGTACTCTAAGCGGATGCGATTTTAGGATTAGGAGGAGAATATGCTTAGAGGTCTGTACACAGCCTATACCGGAATGCTGAATGAGCAGTACCGGATGGACATTATGTCAAACAACCTTGCAAATGCGGACACGACGGGTTTTAAGAAGGAAGGCTCGACGAGTCAGGCGTATGACGAGGTTATGGCGGTAAAAATTAAGGATTTATCGGAAAATCCGAACGTGCCGCAACGCTTGGGGAATATGAGCCTTGGCGTGAAAATCGGAGAGACATTTACGGATTTCTCACAGGGTTCGTTAAGAATCACGGAGAACCCGTACGATTTGGCGCTTGGCGGAAACGGTTTTTTCAATATTGAATTTACAAGTAAGTCGGGGGAAACCTCTACAAAATATACAAGAGACGGCGGATTTACGCTTACGAAAGAAGGCTGGCTTGTGACAAAGGACGGGGATTACGTTCTTGGGGAAGCAGGAAGAATCCAGCTCGATACGACAGCGGCTTCAACGGTGATTGACCGTGCAGGTAATATTTATCAGGACGGGAATCTTGCCGCAAGCTTAAAGATTACGGAATTTGAGGATACCAATTATCTGACTCATTACGGTGAGACGATGTGGGATGCAAAGGAAGGCGCGGTGTCACATGATGCCGAGGATGCCAATATCTATCAGGGATATTTGGAGATGTCGAATGCAAATGTCGTAAAGGAAATGGTCAACATGATTACGATTTCAAGACAGTATGAGGCAAACCAGAAAATGATAACAACCTTTGATGAAACATTAGAGCACTCAATGCAGCTGATTAAATTATAATTACAGGGGGTAAGATAATATGGTACGATCATTATGGACAGGTGCAACCGGAATGATTGCACAGCAGTTAAATGTTGATAATATTTCCAATAATCTCGCAAACGTCAATACGACGGGTTATAAATCAGAGGTTATGGAGTTTAAATCGTTATTATATCAGACAATACAGACAAGAAGCACTACGGCAAACATGGAACATAAGCCAATTGGCGCGGAAGTAGGGCTCGGTGTACGTAATTCGGCAATTACTTCCATTTTTACGCAGGGAAGTCTTTTGGAGACACCAGGTGTGGCAAATTTTGCAATTGACGGAAAAGGTTTTTTTGCAGTGCAGGGAGCAGACGGCGAATCCGTATATTATACAAGAAACGGTAACATGGAATTTGCGATTGGTTCGGAGGGACTGATTTTGACAACTTCGGACGGTCTTCCCGTGCTTGACGTTGAGGGAGAACCGATTATCATTGAGGATGACGATGTTGTTGCGAGCAAAATTACGGTTTCAAGGGACGGTACATTGATGTATCCTGACGACGACAATGTTCCTCAGAGCATGGATATGCAAATCGGCTTATGGCAGTTTAACAATCCGGGAGGTCTTAGCAAAGAGGGCGACAGCCTCTATATGGAAACGGATGCGAGCGGCGAGGCGTTGAACGAAAATGAAGAGGATGAGCTGCCCAAGAGCAGAATTATACAGGGTTATTTGGAAGGTTCTAACGTGCAGATTGCTGATGAGATGGTAAACTTAATTGTGGCACAGAGAGCATATGAGATGAACTCAAAGGTTATTACAACCTCGGATGAAATGCTGCAGCAGGCAAATCAGTTGAAGCGGTAGTAACAGTACAGTGAGCTTTCGATAAAGCAGGAGTGGAGGATTCATATGGATATTGGTGGAGTAGGTTCCGTGTATGCGGATTACATGAAAAGTCAGGCGTCCTCAGGAAAGACAGACGCGCTTCAAAATAAGCTGACAAACAGTGCAGCTACGGCGACAGAAGAGGAACTGATGGATGCATGTAAGGAATTTGAATCATATTTTATGGAGCAGGTGTTTAATTCCATGCTGGAGACGACGAAGGTCTTTTCCGATGATGATGAGAACGGATATGCATCAAAAATGGTAGATTACTTTAAGGACTTTGCTGTTCAGGAGTTATGCGGTCAGGTAACATCCGGAAACGGTATCGGGATTGCAAATACGCTCTATGAACAGATGAAACGCAACTATGGCATTGGGGCGGATTTGATTCCTGCGGAGAATGCATAGATAAAGGGAACAATACAGCCGAACCCGGTTACGGGCTCGGCTTTTGTGCGTAATACAGATGTACATGGAAGATGGGAGGAACACGCATGGAGACACTCAAAGGCTTCGTGGAACACATCATATATAAAAACCCGCAAAACGGTTACGGTGTTATTAATTTGGCGGCAGGTGAGATGGAAATTACCTGTACAGGTATTTTTACGAATCTTGACGAAGGAGAATGTATTGAAGCCGAGGGAAGCTATGTGGAACATGCGGTTTATGGCAGACAGTTTAAAACGGAATCGTTTCGGATTGTGCCGCCCGAAGATGCCATGGCGGTTGAGCGTTATTTGGGTTCCGGAGCGATAAAAGGTGTCGGTGCGGCGCTTGCATCGCGGATTGTACGGCGGTTTGGGGACGACGCGTTTCGGATTATTGAGGAGGAACCGCACAGGCTTGCGGAAATTAAAGGAATCAGTGAGAAAAAGGCAAGGGAAATCGCGGAGCAGGTGGAGGAGAAAAAGGATATGCGTGAGGCGATGATTTTTCTTCAAAAGTACGGTATTACAAATGCGCTTTCGATTAAAATATATAAGCAGTATGGAATGGGTCTGTACAAAGTGATGCAGGAAAATCCATATAAGCTTGCGGAGGACGTGTCCGGTATCGGTTTTCGCATCGCAGATGAGATTGCCGCAAAAATCGGGATTCACACGGATTCCGATTACCGCATCCGAAGCGGTATGCTGTATACGCTTTCGCAGGCAGGGGCAGAGGGGCATGTGTATCTGCCTAAGGAGCTCCTTTTGGAAAAGGCGGCTGCAATGCTTGAACTGACACAGGAACAGATTGCACCGCAGCTGGAAAACCTTGCGATAGACAGAAAAGTAGTGATTAAAGAAAAGGATGCGACATTGTGCGTTTACAGTAACAGTGCTTATTATGCGGAATTAAATTGTGCAAGAATGCTTTTTGAGCTGCAGCGTGCATTTGGAAGCGATGAAGATCAGCGTGCGGACCGGCTGACCAAAACGCAGCGCGACAGGCTTGCGGATAAGCTGAAAAAGTTAGAGATAACAAACCGGATGGAGCTGGATGCGCTGCAGCGAAAAGCGGTTATGGATGCGGTAGAAAACGGTATTTTTATTTTATCCGGAGGTCCCGGAACGGGAAAGACGACGACCATCAATATGATTATCCGCTACTTTGAGGAGGAGGGGCTTGACATTTTTTTGGCGGCGCCAACGGGACGTGCTGCAAAGCGTATGACGGAGGCGACCGGTTTTGAAGCCAAAACGATACATCGCCTTTTGGAACTAAACGGGGCAGTGTCCGATGACGACAGAGGCAGCGCATCCGTACATTTTGAAAAGAACGAATTAAATCCGCTTGAGGCAGACATTGTTATCATTGACGAAATGTCAATGGTTGATATTCATTTGTTCCAATCGCTCTTGAAGGCGATTGCTCCGGGAACGAGGCTGATTATGGTGGGGGACAGAAACCAGCTGCCGTCTGTCGGCGCGGGGCAGGTGCTCAAAGATATGATGGAGAGTGGAAAAATTGCGACGGTGGTGCTGTCAAAGATATTCCGGCAGGCAGGCGAGAGCGATATTGTTGTCAATGCCCACCGCATTAATGAGGGAAAGGAAATACCGCTTGACAATAAGAGCATGGATTTTTTCTTTTTGGAGCGCGATAATGTCAATGTGATTTATAAGCATATGATTCTGCTGATTACTGAAAAACTTCCCAAATACGTAAAATCAGGCATTTATGATATTCAAGTACTTACGCCTATGCGAAAAGGCGCTTTGGGTGTGGAAACGTTAAATGGCATTTTACAGCAGTATTTAAATCCGCCTGCACCCGAAAAACCAGAGATTTTGCACGGCGACAGAGTGTTCCGGCTTGGCGACAAGGTGATGCAGATTAAAAATAATTATCAGCTTGAATGGGAGGTTGTCAGCAGATACGGAATTGCAATCGACAGCGGACAAGGCGTATTTAACGGAGATGTGGGTATTATAAAAGAGATAAATGAGACCGCAAAAACCGTAACGGTTGAGTATGACGACTTGCGCCGAGTGACGTATCCGCTGACCGGGCTTGACGAGCTTGAGCCTGCCTATGCGATTACAATACACAAATCGCAGGGAAGCGAGTATCCGGCGGTCGTTATGCCTTTGCTGACAGGACCGAAAATGTTGTTTAACAGGAACCTTTTGTATACAGGCGTTACAAGGGCTAAAAGTTGTGTGACAATACTGGGAAGCCGCGATACGGTGAAACAGATGATAGAAAACGAGAATGAACAGAAACGATATACAGGATTAAAGGACAGAATATGCGAAATGTTTTTATTAGACGAGGACTCGATCAATTAGTGAATTTATTATTTCCGCTCAGATGCCCGGTCTGTGATGGGATTGTACCATCAGGTGACGGGAAAATCTGCAGAACCTGCCGAAGGAAGATACAATATGTTTTGGAACCAAGGTGTCAAAAATGCGGCAGGCAGTTGAGTGATGATGTAAAGTTTTTCTGTACTGCCTGTGAGAGAATGCAGCATATATTTGATAGAGGCATTGCGTTGTATGACTATCAAAGTATGAAAAGAAGCATCTATCGCTTTAAATATAAGAAGCGCTGTGAATATGCAGCATTTTATGCGGAGGAAATCTACAGCCGCCTGAAAAATGAAATCCTGCGTATGGACGCGGATGCGATTATTCCGGTGCCACTCCATAAAACAAGGCAGAAAAACAGGGGATATAATCAGGCAGAGTTAATTGCAGTGCATTTATCAAGACTTACAGGAATTCCGGTGAAAAATGATTTAGTGAAAAGGATAAGGAATACAGTACCGCAAAAGCAATTAGATGTATCCGGAAGGCAAAATAATTTGAAAAAGGCTTTTATTATTAAGCCAAATGTTGTAAAATTAAATAAGGCTATCCTGATCGATGATATTTATACGACGGGTAGTACTTTAGACGCCGTGGCAAAAGAGTTAAAATGTCGTGGTGTGGGTACTGTTTATTTTATATCCCTGTGCATCGGGGAAGGATTTTAGACGATAATATAAATGGAGGGAACCGGAATGAACGTAAGAAACTGTAAAAAGTGCGGAAAACTTTTTAACCACATTATGGGGATGCCTATTTGTCCGGCGTGTAAGGATGCGCTAGAAAAGTCCTTTCAGGACGTAAAAAAATATATTAGAGAGAATCGCATGGCTGATATTATGGAAGTCTCAGAGGCATGTGAAGTTGAAGTCAGCCAAATTAAGCAATGGATTAGGGAAGATCGTCTTGAGTTTACGGAGGATTCGCCTGTAAAACTGCCTTGTGAAAATTGTGGAGAGATGATTCGCTCAGGAAAATACTGCGAAAAGTGCAAAAGGGACATGGCAAATAATCTTTCAAGCGCTATTGAAAAGCCGAAGAAGGTTATTGAAGCGCCTAAAAAAACGCAGCCATCCGGGAATAAGATGCGTTTCCTTGACCGGGATATGTAAGGGATGAGATTATGTTGAATGAAGAGCGAATAAAACTGATGACCAAAATGGCATGCTATGAAGAGAACGAGGGCAGGAAAAATGTGTCCATTGGCAGTTACTTCAGAGGGGATTATATTGCTTTGCAGGTAATCCGGTCCGTGATTAATGCAACAATCGCGTTCTGCATTCTGTTTTGCTTATTTATAATGTATGATTTTGAGGTATTCATGTCAGACCTTTATAAAATGGATTTGTTTGCGTTTGGGAAGTCGGTTATTATTGATTACTTGATTTTTGCAGCGGTTTATGGCATTATTTCGTATGGTGTGTACACATACCGCTATGCAAGGGCAAGAAAAAGTCTGAAAATATATTATAATAACCTGAAAAAACTTGCATATCTTTATGACAGGGAAGGCAAACGTTAATTTTAGGGACTAGAGAGAGGATTATTATGACCAGCCTGTTGGTTTTTAGAGAACAGTTAAGAAAATTTTATAGTAGGTATGAATTGTATATCACGCCGGTGAGCAAATTTTTGCTGGCATTGGTTACATTATTGGTGATAAACGGTTCCATAGGCTACATGAGCGAGTTGAAGAATTTTGCTGTAGTATTGGTATTATCGTTGATGTGTTCATTTCTGCCTTCGAATTTTATTGTAATACTTGCAGCGCTTGTGACACTTGGACATCTTTATAAATTTTCCCTTGAGTGTGCGGTTGTGGCGCTTGCATTATTTTTACTTTTATTTATCCTGTATTTTCGTTTTTCGCCAAAGGATACATTGGTCGTTATTTTGACGCCAATCTGTTTTGTGTTAAAAATACCATATGTTATTCCAATAGCGGCCGGTCTCGCGGGAACGCCATTTTCGGTTGTGTCCGTAGCAAGCGGGGTAGTGGTATATTACACGCTGAATTATATGAATGCCAGTGCATCAGTGCTTAATACATTTGAGGAAGACGGAGCGCTTGAAAAGTTCCGGTATGTAATAGACGGGCTGATGGGAAATAAGACAATGTTTGTAACAATTGTTGCGTTTGTGGCAACACTTTTAGTAGTCTATTTTATTAGAAGACTGAGTGTTGACTATGCATGGACAATTGCAGTGATTACGGGCGCGCTTTTGAATATTCTGATTTTGCTGTTTGGTGATTTGATGTATAATACAAACCTACCCATTATCGGATTGATTTTTGGAAATCTTATTGCAGCAGCAGTGGCAAAAGCACTTGAATTTTTGGTCTTTAATGTGGATTATTCAAGGACGGAGCGTGTGCAGTTTGAGGATGATGAGTATTACTATTATGTAAAGGCAGTCCCTAAGAATACGGTTGCTGCGCCGCAAAAGCGCGTGAAAACAATCAGAGTACCTGAAAAAGCAGTCAGAATGTCCGGACAGACTCCCGGACGGCAAAAGAGGGATTTGGAAAAATGAACATGAACGGAATTTCAGAACGGTTAAGTTCATATTTTACAACATTATCTTTGCAGGGGTTGAGTATCAGATGGGAGGATATAGTGGAGATTATCATTATATCCTTTTTGCTGTATCATATCATGGCATGGGTAAAGCACACAAAAGTGTGGGTTTTAATGAAGGGTATTATAATGATACTCGTATTTATCCTGTTTGCCATTTTGTTTGAGATGAATACAATTATTTGGATTGTGGAGAATGTACTGAGCATTGCGGTGATAGCGGTGATTGTTATTTTGCAGCCGGAGCTGCGGCGTGCTTTGGAGGAGCTTGGAAGAAAGAGCTTTATTTCTGGTGTAATGCCCTTTGAAAAGGCAGCTGAGGAGCGTTTTTCCGATAAAACAGTGAATGACCTTGTGAAGGCGAGTTTTGAGATGGGCAAGGTAAAGACGGGCGCGCTTATGGTGATTGAGCAGAATGTACTTCTGACGGAATATGAGAGGACCGGAATCGAGGTTGACGCGCTGATTTCAAGTCAGCTGATTATTAATATTTTTGAGCATAATACGCCGCTTCATGACGGAGCCGTGATTATCCGCGGAAACAGAATTGTATCGGCAACCTGTTATCTGCCTCTTTCCGATAATATGGAGATTAGCAAGGAACTTGGTACAAGGCACCGTGCAGGCGTGGGAATTTCAGAGGCAACGGATGCGCTTACAATTATCGTGTCGGAAGAAACCGGAAACGTGAGTGTTACGTATGAAGGAAAACTATATCGGAATCTTGATGCGAACGGATTGAAAGAAAAGCTTCACATGATACAAAATAAAGATACGGAGGAAAAGAAACGCAGGCTATGGAAAGGCAGGGCTAAGGATGAAAAGTAAAATTCGTAAACTCATTGCTCTGATTACAAATAATATTGGGCTGAAAATTTTGGCAGTTATTGTGTCTGTAGGCTTGTGGTTTGTTGTAAATAATATTAACGATCCGCTTGAAAAGATGCGTTTTAGCAATATTCCCGTAGAAATTTTAAATGAGGATCAGATTACCAACAGCGGAAAAGTGTATGAGATCATAGACAATACAGGCAGTGTGAATGTGGAAGTAAGAGGAAAACGTTCTGTACTAAGATATATCACAAAGGAAAATATCAGGGCAGTAGCGGATATGGAGGAGCTTACCTTCATGAATACTGTAGGCATTGAAGTTTCAAGTACGAGAAATAATTCTGAATTGGAATTTCAGACGAATATTGACAGCGTAAAGCTATCGATAGAGGATATGAAACGTATTCAGATGATTATAAATACGTCAACGAGCGGAGATCCTGCGGAGGGGTATATCGTAGGAAGCGTAACGCCTAGTCAAAATATTGTGCGCCTCTCCGGTCCGGAATCACTGATCAATCAGATTGATCATGTCGATGCGGTAGCAAGTATTGACGGATATTCTTCGGATATTAATACGAACGTTGAGTTAAAGCTG
>CAMWNY010000032.1 GCA_947175775.1 uncultured Lachnospiraceae bacterium
CCCCCAGTACGCCTGCCCTTCCTCCGCATTTGTATTTAACACCTGCTCAAAAAAATCTGTTGCCTTACTCCACTCCTTATCCTCGAGCGCCATGAATCCTCTCTTCAATAAAGCATTTCCGTTAGCACCGGTGGAACTGACTACAACATTTTCAGGAATAGCCCCTTGTTCTGCCTTCGAATCCAAACGAATCAATTTGTCAATTCCACGCATCAAATCCTGAACCGCGCCGATTTTTCCCATATCCTGCGCCTGAAGCTTTGCAAACTCTTTCGGAATATCGTACGCGTCCACATTCTTAAAGCATGGTATCAAATGCCTGCTCTTATCCTTAGCCATCAGCTTCAGATAACGGCTCCACTCATTTTTTACCCAAACTGCATTGTAATAATCGTAAGAAGTACCAAACGCCAGCATGACCTTCGCCGAATTGAGCGCCGCAAAAATATACGGCTCATATTCAACGCCAAGCTTATCCTCCAATGTGATCCTTGAGAAAAATACGCGGTAGCCCTTCTCCGTCAGCGCATCATAGACGTCCTGTGCCAAAACACTGTCCAACGTCCGCTCCCCGTTTTCGTCTGTTTCTTTATAACAGATAAAAATATCATATGGCGCTTCCTTTCCGGAAACCTCTATAATTCCCTTACGAAGCTCCTCGATATACTTTGCCTCTTCCCGGTACACCGCCCTGGAAACGGCATCGGAATTTTCCATAACCAACTCGAAATCCTCATCATCCATAATGCTGTCAAAGGAAGAGCGGTGACATGTTGGGATTTTCTTTCCGGTAGCAGGATCATCCACATATTCAATTCCGTATCTGCACAAAAGCAGTCCCCAGTAGCCTTCTGCTTCTTCTGAATAATCTGCAACAATATTTTCATATACTCCCGCAGCCTTGTCAAATTCGCAGTTAGAACGCAGCCTGTTCGCCCGTTCAAACAGCTTCATTTTCTTTTCGTCATCAGCAGTGGGAACTGTCTGTTTTGTTCCGCAATACTCGCATTCTGCGACAGTCATGTCCTGCGTCACTTCAAGGTCACCACCGCACATTTTACATTTTAATATTGCCATTATTCTCCTCTCCTTCGTCTGTTATTTATTTAACGCACAAATCCGGTTTCTCTCTGCAAGACTTCCTAAAATCCTGCCGCACAATATGTTCATCGAGGTAAAGTCACCGTCAACAATCGCATTTTGAATTTCATCCATCTGATTTTGCAATTCCTTTTCCAAATCTTTTGTCTGTTCGGACGAAACAGGATCACTGAATCTAAACGCATCCGCCACCTTTTGCACCGCTTTTTTCGCATCATCATCGCTGCACTGCCCGGCAAGCGCCGCCGACATGGACTGAAGCGCCCGCATCGCTGCAACGTCTGTTTTCAACCGTGTATCCTGACGTGCAATCTCATCACGCATAACATCTGCCGCAATACATCCGACAACTGCAAATGCGACAGGCAGCACATTGATAATAACTGCCAGCCATGTCGGAAATACAGCCGCAAACGCCATCTGCATCAGACTGAGTACCAACTGCACAAGCAGATAAAGCACCCCGACACGGGCAATCGGGAAACCGTAAAATTTACTCCTTACATCTCCTGTATCGGAAAACGAAACTTGAAACACATAAATCTGATAAGCAATCGCAGCCACTGCAAAGATATATGCAAGCCAAAATACCATTGTCTTCGAAAATGGTACAGCAAAGGCAACCACGCTGAACACTGCCAGTAATACTGCTAACGTTATGTATCCTCTTATCTTATTTTTGCTCATACCTTATTCCTCCCGCTTCTTTCCGCAGTTATCGCAAAAATTTCCTGTAATGCCTTTCCTGCCGCAGGTACAGTCCCACGCTCCGGAATGATTTTCCGGTTTCTTCGCTCCGCAATTTGAACAAAAATTTCCTGTATTGCCCTGTTGTCCGCAGACACAAGCCCAACCCTGTTTTTGTTCTGGACGTTTTGCCCCGCAATGAACACAGAAATTTCCCGTATTTTCCCGCTGTCCGCAGGTGCAGTCCCAACTACCGGCAATTGTACTGCCTAAGTTGTGTCCTATCTGACTCATTGTAGCCGTCATAGGCTGCATCGCATCTTTCGTCATTCCGATCACGCTTCCCATCGCACCCAAACCAAGACCAAGACCCGCAAGATCGCCAATAACATTTGTACCGCCTGAACCTTCTCCTACAATGCCGTTTTTCATTGCTTCCAAACCGACCTGCCGCGAAGTTTCCTGCTGATAGGTGTAACCCTTCATTTTCATTTCCACTGCTTCCGCTTCTGCCTGTGCCTTATATGCCTCCGCTTCCGCCTGTGCCTTTACTTTCAAGGCTTCCGCATCTCCCTGTGCGCCGATTACCTTCATACGTGCCGCAGTGGCGGCTTCTACTTCCTTTCTTTGCGCCGCGGCTTCCGCCTCGCTCTTTTTAATCTGCTCCTGGCGTACCAGTAAATACTGCTGTGCATACTGCTCCCTGAGCCTGCGGAAATTCGGGTCATCGTCCGGAAGCATTACCGTGCCGACAAAAAATTCCGGCATAAACAGCCCGTAATCGTCCAAATAAGCATTAATTTTCTCTTTCAGCGCTTCTGACAGCTGCATCAGCTCCGAATCGATTTCCAGTACGTTTATTTGCCTCTCTTTTATTGCCTGTGCAAGAAAACTCTTTACCTGCGTCATTACAAGAGCACGAAAATACCCTTTTTTACCGCCCTCTCCAAGCAATTGACTTTGCTCCAGGTTTCCTGCCGTTCCGACAACTTTTAGTAAAAGCTTTCTTGAATTGCCGACCCGGATATTAAATTCGCCGCTTGCTCCAATTTCAATGTGGAGCCCTGACGCAGGATCGAACAAGCGGACCTTTGAGTCCGTTCCCCACTTAATTCCCATTTGGGTTGTCATATTGATATAATAAATTTCCGAATGGAATGTTCCCTCTGTGTCCGTAGGCAATTTGTAAATTTTTTCCAAAAGCGGTAGCTGCTGCGTTTCCAGCGTATACCTGCCCGCTTTAAATAAATCAAGCGCCTGACCGTCTTTAAAAAATACTGCTTCCTGACTTTCATGTACAATCAGCTGGGAACCGAGATTAAAATCTTCAATCGGATGCTTCCACACAAGAGTTTCATTGTCTCCCTCATATTTGATAATGCTCGCAAGACCATCTCTTTGTATATGTTCCCGCGTAAGCTGCTCCTGCACATCATTCACGCAGTCGCAGACAGGGCAGACATAGGCAGCCGCACTCTTTGATGTAATCAGCCGGACACCGCACTGTGCACAGGAAAATTCTTCTGCTTTCTGCATATCCGAAAGTTCATTGATTTTTTCATGACAGACAGGGCAAGCTGCAGACGCCCCTTTTGTTTGGTCAAAGACAACCTGGTTTCCGCAATGCGGACACTCTCTTGATGTCAGCTTATCTGTCTTGACATGAATTGTATTCCCGCAGGGACATTCAATTTTTTTCCTTGCAAAAAAACCGGTCTTTGCTTCTGCATACTTTCCGCACACCGGACATGCTATTACAAATTTCGCCATTGATTCAACCTCCGCTCTTTTTTTCCACTTCCAAATGTTCTAATGCAAATTCTATGCTTATCATTAAAATTTCATTTCTTGTTCGTCCCGTATCAGCTGCTATTTTGTCAATATCGGCAAGCATCCCCTTTGGCATCCGCATCGAAATAACAGAGGTCTCGCCACCATATTTTTGCGGCCGGATAATTAACTTCTTCTCTTCACCCAAAACATTGTACCTCCTTTTTTTATTGTAATACAAATGTATTCTACTCGCAATTCCTTTTTGCAATTTATTTTTAATTTCATCACATAACGACAAAAAATCCCACAGCAACCAATATTAATAACCATTGATTACTGTGGGATTTTTATTCTTGATTAGAGTGTCAAAAGGTCCATTTTCATTGCAGAGATAATTTTTTAAAGATTGTGCCACAATATCTTGAGGCGATGCGGCGCATCGTTGATAGATATTGTGGTGCAAGATTGGGAAAATTAGCCTGCAAGGGAAATTCAGACCTTTTGACACCCTAATCTATTCTTTAATAAAATACATGATTACCAATCACAAGACCGTCTCTGCCGTTGTTTCTTCTAAAGTGAAGCGCATCACCAACGTTACATGCACCGCTGATTACTTCGTTTGCCGCCTGTACGCAGGAAGCTTTAATGTTTTTATTCAAAATCAACGACTCCATTTTTCCCTTAGATGCCGGTACAAACTGACCGGAAGCATAGATTACATCTGTTATTGTATTCGGATAACCGCCGCTTCTGACACGGTTCATAACAACCGCTCCGACAGCCACCTGTCCTTCGTACGGCTCGCCGCCTGCCTCGCACTGAATGAGCGCTGCGAGAATATCTACCTCTGACGCTGTCGCCAGCACGGCTTCCTTTTGTGCAATTCTCTTAGCTTCCGCCGCAGCTGCCGCCCTTGCGCGCTCAGCTTCCTCTCTCGCCCTGATAACTGCCATCGACTCCGCCTTATCAATATCAAATACGACTTTTACATATTCCTTGGATACGTAGCCCTTCGTTCCCTCATAGCTTACGCTTACCCAGTCGCCTTCCTCCGCGATTGCCTCAACCGCTTCGCCGTTTGCCAAAAGACCAAGTACGCCTGACTGCACATTCGCGTCCTTTCTGACTCTCAATGTTTCTGTCTCGGAGTATGCCGTAAGCATTCCGACGTCATTTGCAATCTTTTTCGCCTCATCGTCAAAATATAAATAATCGTTTTTAATCCAGCCTGTAACCTCGCCGGATTTTACTTTTGTCCAGCCTGCGATCTGTTCTACAATTTCACCGCCGCAGTCTTTGTAAAGCACACCGACCTTCTCCGCATCCTGGTCGGCATCCTGCCGCATATTTACAAACTCGTTTACCTTTGCCATTACAAGCGTGCTTTTTTCTTTTTTCTCTGTCTTTGCGCTCTTCTTCGCAAAAGCAATCAGTTCTTCTTTTTCCATTGAAATGTTTGCGTCAAGTATGTCCGCAGCGCCTGCCGTCGTGAGAGACTGTTCCGCTCCGCCTAAACCCGCAGCTGTGTTTCTTACAATACTGACTTCTGAATTCATCTTGTCTGACGTGGCTCTCTGCTCACTGCTCGGTTTTCCGGCTGTGAAGCTTTCCTTAGTGTCAGCCGCTTCCGTGCTGACCGGAGAAGCTGTAAATGCAGCGGCTGCTGCCATAATGAACAACAGACATTTCCACTTTTTACAATTTGCCTTCATTTTTCTACTCCATTTCCATTTTCGTAATAACTTTCACAAAATATTACATATTTTTACATAATATGCTCTTTTTTATCAAAGTTTCTTACATTTTTACAACAAATGTTACATAAATATTAACACCTATTACGATTTTATATAATAACAAAGAGTTCGCGACTTGTCAAGTCACGAACCCCAATATTTTTATCAAAATTAAACTATTTTCGTTTTCTAAATTGTATATTTTGTACAAATTTTCTTGAAAAACTGACATTTTATAGCATTTTTGATTTGTTCACGCATGCTTCAATTGCATCAATAACTGCCCCGCGCAGCCCCTTTTCTTCTAAGACTTTTACCGCCTCAATCGTTGTTCCGCCCGGCGAGCACACCATATCTTTTAATTCCCCGGGGTGCTTTCCCGTCTCCAGCATCAGCTTCGCACTGCCAAGAACCGACTGCGCAGCAAATTCATATGCCTGTTTTCTCGGTATTCCTTCGCGCACTGCGGCATCTGCCATCGCCTCCAAAAACAAAAAGACATATGCCGGCGAGCTGCCCGCCACTCCTGTAAACGCATCAATTAAACGCTCCGGAAGCACACTTGCCGTCCCGAAGCTCTCCATAAGTTTCAGGGCAAACTTACAGTCTTCCTCTGTAGTATCCTCCTTTAAACACACACAGGTACATGCCTCACCGACAAGTGCAGGCGTATTCGGCATACAGCGCACCAGTCTTAACGGCATTCCAAACCGCGCCTCAAGCCATTCAATGGACTTTCCCGCCGCAATCGAAATCACAAGCTTACTGCTGTCTATACTGTCCCTGATTTCAGAGATAACCTCCGGCAAAAAGATTGGCTTTACCGCAAGCACAAGCACGTCCGCACACGACGCCACTTTTTGGTTGTCCGTACACGTCTCTATCCCGTACTGTTTTGCCACACGCTGCGCCGTTTCCACAGTTTTTGCGGAGCCGATAAGCTCGTCACGCCCATAAAGCCCCTTCCCGATAATACCGCCAATCATTGCTGTCGCCATATTTCCCAAACCGATAAAACCAATTTTCATCTTTTTGTGTCTCCTTTCTCAATACGGCGCTGTCTCGCTGCCTCATACATTAATATAGAAGACGCCACTGCCGCGTTTAGCGACTCCACCTGTCCGCTCATCGGAATTTTAATGTAATGATCCGCCATATCGGCTGTTTCACGCTTTAATCCGTTTGCCTCGTTTCCTATTAAGAACGCCGTCGGTTCTGTATAATCCTGCAAATCATAATCCGTGCTTTCGTCCAAATGTGCCGCGTACACTGTCGCACCGCCTGCCTTCAAATCCGTTACCGCCTTTAAAATATCATCCGTTATTACAAATGGAACCCTGTAAATTGACCCCATCGTGGAGCGTATCACTTTCGGATTAAAAATATCAACCGTATTTTTTGTCATAATCACGCCGTCAACGCCTGCTCCCTCTCCTGCACGCAGGATTGTACCCAAATTCCCCGGATCCTGCAAATCTTCAAGAACCAAAAATAACATGTGCTTTTTAGATTGTCCCAGTAAATTCTCCAGCCGGTATTGGGGCATTTTCATTACGCACAGTACACCTTGCGGTGTCTGTGTGTCCGATATTTTACGGAAAACCTCATCGGAAACCGTTTCACAATACACCTGTTTTTTATTTTCAAATGCGTTTTTTTCCAAAAAACTCTCCGATACATAAACCTCACGTATCCACTCCGCAGGCGCCTCCTGAAACATCTTAGCACCCTCAACGAGAAAAACGCCCTCCTCATATCTTGCCTTTGACTTTTGTCCCAAGATGACAAGCCGTTTGACCTTTGCATTTGCCGTGCTTGTAATCACCGTCCATTATCCCCCTTTACTAATTCGCGAAATGGTTTCTGTTCTGTTGGATAAGATTCTCCGCCACCTCGTTTGCCGCCATAATCATCAGATGATCCCTGTCCTTAATTACATAATCCGCCGAAGGCATCAGACTAATCTCCGTCGCGTTCTTTTTCTTAATCGCCAATATGGAAATCTTGTATCTCGCGGCTATATCCGACTCCCTAATCGTCTTTCCCACCCATTCCTTCAATGGTGACATCTCATAAATACCAAAGTTTCCGGGAAGATCAATATAGTCAAAAATATTGTCAAAGCTGTATTTTTCCGCCCATTTCTGCGCAATATCCTTATCCGGATAAATCACCTCATCCGCACCGTTTCGAAGCAGGAATTTTGCCTGCACATCCCTTGTCGCCTTGCTGATGACACGCTTTGCTCCAAGCTCCTTTAGCAGACTGGTAATCTCCAAACTGCTTTGGAAATTCGTCCCAATGCAAACAAACACCACATCAAAGTTTGCAATGCCGACGCTTCTTAGAACCTCTTCCTTGGTACAGTCCCCAATCTTTGTGCTGGTTGCAAGAGGCACCATATCCTCCACTTTCTCCTCAAACTGGTCCATAATCATTACATCATGCCCGTTATCCAAAAAATCCTGCGCCAAATGGTGTCCAAAGCGCCCCATTCCGATAATTAATATTGATTTCATACTGAACCTCCCTGTCGTTACCCTACAATAATCTTTTCCTGCGGTTCGCGCACATGGTTCGTCGAGGGCTTCTTTGCAAGAACCAGCGCAAACGATAAGCTGCCAAGCCTGCCGCAATACATCAGCACCGCCACAATCAGCTTGGAAATCACGCCAAGCTCCCTTGTTATACCCGTCGTCATACCCACCGTGTTGATTGCGGAGAGCACCTCAAACACCACATCCGGCATCGGAATTGTCGGCTGAAGCGCCATAATCGCACAAGCCGCGCCAAATGCAAGCGAAAAATTGATAACTACAACCGCGTTTGCTTTTCTCACCACATCTGACGAAAGCCTTCTGCCAAACAGATTAATATCCTCCCTGTTGCGGATCATCGCCACGGCATAGAACAACAGTACGACCATTGTCGTCGTCT
Organism: uncultured Lachnospiraceae bacterium; assembly: GCA_947175775.1. Lineage (GTDB taxonomy): Bacteria > Bacillota > Clostridia > Lachnospirales > Lachnospiraceae > COE1. Next base: position 8,238 of record CAMWNY010000032.1, read on the forward strand.
TCGCACCGCCTGCCGTAGAACCCGGACTGCCGCCGATAAACATCAGCAGCATTGTCAAAAGTGTTCCTGCGTTGGACATCGCGCCGGTGTCCACAGTGTTAAACCCCGCCGTTCGCGGTGTAACGGACGCAAACAATGCGCCCAGCAGCTTTTCAATAGGCGTCATTCCCGCAAGAGTCGCATTATTCTCAAAAATCAAGAACAACAGCGTCCCACCCACAGTCAGCGCCAATGTCACCGCCAGCACAATTTTAGTATGCAGCAAATACTTTTTAAAATGCCATTTATGCTTAAGCACATCGTCCCACACGATAAAACCGATACCGCCAATCAAAATCAGCAGGCAGATGACCACATTTACAAGAATGTCCCCCTCATAGGAAACCAGCGATGAGTATGCCTCGTCAATCCCCATCAGGTCAAAGCCGCCGTTGCAAAATGCTGAAATCGAATGAAAAATCGAAAAATATATACCGTTTGCCCAGCCAAAGCGCGGTACAAATCTTGTCGCAAGCAGCAATGCACCGATTCCTTCTATTAAAAATGCACCTTGTACAATTTTTTTCACAAGCCTTACAACGCCTGCTATCTCCAACGTATTGACACTCTCATGGAGCGTTGCCCGCTCCTGCAGCCCAATCCGGCGCTTTAACAATACCGAAATATATACGCCGATTGTCATAAACCCCAGTCCGCCGACCTGTAACATACAAAGGATTACAAGCTGCCCGAACAAAGTCCAATTCTGATACGTATCTGCTGCCACCAAACCAGTCACGCAGGTTGCCGAGGTTGCCGTAAACAAAGCGGTCAAAATATTTGTGTTCCCTGTCTTTGTGGCAATCGGCAGGGACAGCAAAAGCGTTCCGATTACAATAATCAGCGCAAATCCAAATGCAATCATTCTTGTGGTGGAATGTCCGCTTTTGGGCATCTGCTTCTTTTTTCTATTGAAAATCATGATGCAAAGTTCCTTTTTTATTTTGATGAACGAAAACAATCCGGAAATGCCAATCAACCACTTCCGGATTTAAACCTGCCGTATCTATCTTGAAAGCTTTCTGCAAATGTCATACTGATAATCGTCGATGCCCTTCTTCATGTTCAGGGCTTCCTCAATATCGTAATCGACAAATTTGCCATGTGTATACGCAACAACCCTGTTTGACTTTCCCTCAAAGAGAAGGTCTGATGCATATGCGCCCATAATCGAAGCATAAAATCTATCCTTACACGTCGGATGACCGCCGCGCTGCAAATAGCCAAGAATCGTTGCTCTCGTCTCAATACCTGTAGCCGCCTCTATTCGCTTTGCCATTGAAGTAGAGTGTCCGATACCCTCCGCATTCACCACAATGTGATGCGTTTTTCCTTTTTTACGGCTCCGCACGATATTGTTAATCAGCTCCTGCTCATCAAAATTATATTTCTCAGGAAGGAGAATATCCTCGGCGCCGTTGGCAACACCTGTCCAAAGCGCAATATAACCTGCATTCCTTCCCATAACCTCGATAATGGAACAACGCTCGTGGGAAGAAGAAGTATCTCTTACCTTATCAATCGCTTCCATCGCCGTGTTGATTGCCGTATCAAATCCAATCGTGTACTCCGTACAAGCAATGTCAAGGTCAATCGTACCAGGGACTCCTACTGTATTGATGCCGTGTCTTGCAAGTGCCTGCGCTCCTCTGTAAGAGCCGTCTCCGCCGATAACCACAAGTCCGTCAATACCGTTCTTGCGGCATAATTCAGCAGCCTGTGCCTGCACTTCTTCCTCGCGAAACTCCGGACATCTTGCCGTTCCAAGAATTGTTCCGCCTGTGTGAATAATATCCGCTACGCTGTATGCCTCCATATCAACAATCTCTTCATTCAGCAATCCGAGATAACCACGCTTAATTCCCTTTACCTTCATCCCGCTCGTAAGCGATTTCCTCACCACCGCACGAATTGCCGCATTCATACCGGGCGCATCTCCGCCGCTTGTCAGCACACCTATTGTTTTAATCTGCTTAGACATGTTTCATACCTCCTGCTTTTAAGCCCACTCACAGGCTCTTAACTCACCCTTTCACCGAATCATGTTCATTTTACCCTTTTTTTTCCAAGAATACAATAGAAGTTCCTAAAAATTTGTGAAAAAATTGTCAGTTCGCTACTTTTACATTCTCTTCCCCAAAAAGCGCCCTCAACCGCTCCATCAGCTCACTATCCGCCTGCACGTTTTTATTTGGCGGAAGTGTCTTTTTCTGATGTGTTTCTTCTATATAAATAACAACACTGTCTTTCCCTTCGGAATGAAAAATTGCATCGAAAAGCGCAGACTCCTTTTCCACATAACTGTTCATATTTGGAAATTTTATCCACACTTTGCGCGGTATGTCGCGAAACGATGTGACTTTCTCACAAATCAGCTTGCCATCGCGCTCTTCTTCTACGCTGACCCTGCCCTGAATAAAAACCTTATCGTCCTCCATAAGCTGCGCGGAATACTTTTCGTATGCGTTCGGGAACACAATCACCTCCACGCTTCCCACCAAATCTTCAAGTGTGAGAAATGCCATAATCTTGTCATTCTTAGTATACTTTATTTTCTTATCCATAATCATACCGCCGATTGTGACCGTTGAACTGTCTTGTATAGGAACAGTGTTTGTTTCCTCGTCAAGATAAAAATCCGAAGTCTTTGCACTGATATGCTTCTCCCAAAGCGTCTGATATTCCTCCATCGGATGCCCGCTGACATAAAACCCGAGCACCTCTTTCTCAAAGCTTAAAAGCTGCTCCTTCTCATATTCCCCCACATTGGGCAATCGAATCTCAAGCTCCTCTTTCTGCTCGTCTGAAACAATGTCAAGCAATGACATCTGACCTGCCGTAATCCCGCGCTTGCTGTGCGTAATACCTTCCAAAATCTGCGCGTAGACACTCATATGCTGCTTTCTCGTTGCGCCGAAGCTGTCAAATGCCCCTGCCTTGATAAAGTTTTCTATCGCGCGTTTGTTTACATCATTTCCCTGCGTCCGCTCAATAAAATCCTTTAAACTCTGATAATTTCCGTGTGCATTGCGCTCTTCCACAATCGCACCTATAATCGGTCTGCCAACATTTTTAATCGCAGTAAGCGCGTAACGTATCGCACCGTTTGACACCGAAAAGCCAATCTCGCCCTCATTGATGTCCGGCGGCAGGATTTTAATGCCCATGCTTCTGCAAACCATAATGTATTCCGAAACCTTTGATGAATTATCAATCACCGACGTTAACAGCGCCGCCATAAATTCCACCGGATAATAGTATTTCAAATATGCCGTCTGATATGCGACAACCGCATAACATGCCGCATGCGATTTGTTGAACGCATATTTTGCAAAATCTATCATTGTATCGTAAATATGGTCCGCAACCGCCTCCGGTATCCCGTTTGCCGTACATCCCGGCACTTGCTCCGCTTCGTTTCCGTGCACAAAATTGGCACGCTCCTGTTCCATGACGGACGCCTTTTTCTTGCTCATGGCACGGCGTACAAGATCGCTTCGTCCCATCGTATATCCGCCCAAATCACGCACAATCTGCATAACCTGCTCCTGATACACAATACAGCCGTACGTCGGCGCAAGAATCGGCTCCAGCTGCGGGCACGCGTAAGACACCGCCGCATGATTGTTCTTTCCTCGGATATACGCCGGAATAAATTCCATCGGTCCCGGACGATAAAGCGAAATACCCGCAATCACGTCCTCAAGGCT
>CAMWNY010000033.1 GCA_947175775.1 uncultured Lachnospiraceae bacterium
GCTTACGGCGGAATTTGTCACGGATGCAGAAGAATATTATAAATCCGACAACTATGATGACAAGAGCGTTTACAAGATAGAGAATACCAAAACTGAAATTGAGGAGATTACAAAAGGGGTTACGGTTACGGAATTTAAAGAATCGGGGTATGAATATACGGGAAGTCCGGTAAAACCTTCCATATATGTATATAACAACGGAGAACTGCTGGAAGAGGTAAAAGACTATACGATTAGCTATGAGAACAATGTAAATGTTTATGATTATCAGGAAGGCGATGGCGGATTCGACACAGAACAATCTCCAAAAGCAGTTGTTTCCTTTATCGGTGAAACGGCAGGCAATGATGCTGTGACAAAGTACTTTAAAATTGTCCCTAAGGATATCGGTGGAAATGATACATCCTGCTCTGTTTTCGAAAGCGATGAAAACGGAACCGTGCAACATCCCGATGTCAGACTTTCCGTAAACGGCACAACGCTCATCAAAGATGTGGATTATACGCTTACCTATCCTGATGAAGGCACTGACGCTTATAAGGTGGATGGCATCTACAATATTCTTATCGAAGGAACAGGAAACTACTGTGGCACAAGATATGCAGCATTTACCATACGCCATAAGCATTCTTGGGACAACGGATACCTCAAAGACGGCGCAGGGCATTGGCAGGTCTGCGCCTGTGAGGAAACAACAAATAAGGAAAACCATACCTTTGGCGACTGGGCTACTGTAAAGGAAGCATCCGAAGCAGAAAGCGGCGCAAAGGAACGCGCATGTTCTGTCTGCGGATATAAACACATAGAAATAATTAAAATTTCCAGCACCGGCAGTCCTGAAAATCCTTCCGAGGATGAATCTTCTGTAGAAGAATCTTCTGAAAGCGAATCTTCCGAAAGTGAATCTTCCGAAAGTGCATCCTCCGAAAGTGAATCTTCTACGGAAAACCCGTCCGAAGATGAAAGCATCTGGGGCGATATCATTCCCGAAGACCGTCCTGCTTCACCTGACAATATCCCGAAAGGCTTATGGGTCGGAGGCTTAAACGAATCTTATATTTACATTGGCGAGGCAGTCAGACCTGACGTCAGAGTCTATGACAGCGCCACTCTTTTAAAGGAAAAAGCAGAATACACGATTGCTTATAAAAATAATGTCAAAGTCGGCGAAGCCACGATTACCGTGAATGGCAAAGGAAATTATTCTGGAAAAGAAACTTGTTCGTTCCGCATTCTTGCGGCAGATATTTCAGACGATGCCTTTTATGCGGAAAATATTTATGTAAAAATTGACGCTAAGAAAGTGCAAAAGCCTATACCTGAGCTTTACTACATGGGCACAAAGCTTCAAAACAACAAGGATTTTACCATCGCATACTCCAACAAATCGGGTATTTACGCGAAAAAGGGCGAATACACCGTGACGCTCACAGGTAAGAATAACTTTACAGGCAAGAAACCCTTAACGCTTACCGCAGTCAGCCAAATTCCAAAAAAGACACCTGTCAGCATTACAAAAGCAACACTCACAGGCTTTAAAAATTCCTTCCCCTATACGGGAAAAGCCTGCAGTCAGACCTGCACGCTTACAATACAGACAAGCAGTGGCAAAAAGGAGCTTGCCGAGGGTGTGGATTACACGGTGCGCTACGCAAACAACATTAAAGCAGGCACGGCGACGGTTCTTTATTATGGGAAAAACGGGTATACGGGAAAATTAAAAAAGACCTATAAAATCCTGCCTTATGACATCACGGCGGACAGCGCAAAGAAGCTTTCCTACGACAAGAAAATCCAATGCGTTTATGCAAAAGGCGGTGCAAAGCCAAAGCCTGCCATCACGTTTGACGGCAAAGCTTTGCGGGAAGGCGCGGATTATACATTAAGCTATCAGAACAATAAGACCATTGGCACAGGCAGCTCTCCCTGCGTTACAATAAACGGCAAGGGAAGCTTTAAAGGCAAAATTAAGATTAACTTTACCATCAAGCCGCAGGATTTATCAAAAATGACACTCGTGTCATGTGACAAGATGTATAGCGGAAAGCCGGGCGCACATAAGCTTACGCCGAAGCTGATGGATTTGGACGGAAAGCTTTTGTCCGCAGGAAAGGATTTTGATAAGAACAGTATTACTTACGCTTACGATAAGGACACGAAGCTTGCCAACGGCACGCTGAAAAAGGCAGGCGCACCCGTGGCGGACACGGATACCCTCCCCGCAGACACGCAAATCCGCATTACGCTAAAGCATGGCAGCGGGAACGGTTATACGGGAATTTTTGAAGGAACATTTCGGATTGTTAAGGCGGATATAAAGTCCGCAAAGGTTGAAATCCCGACGCAGATTTATACGGGCGACGCGATTGTTCCTGATAAAAAACAAATTAAGGTAACGCTCGCAGGCAAGAGGCTGCGCGACGAGGACTATGATATTGTCCTTTGTACGGATAATGTGAAGAAGGGCAAGGCATCGATTACCCTGAAAGGGAAAGGCAATTACGGCGGCACGAAAACCGTAAAGTTTACGATTGGGGCGAAAGGGTTTTTGTGGTGGTGGAGGAAAAAGTAATCGGACGCGGTGCGGATACCGATAGTAAAGAATAACAATAATGAAGTATGTCTTAAGGAGCTGTAGGAAAATAACTACAGCTCCTTAAAAACGCTTGCACGTTTCGCGCTCAATATCGAATTGGCAAGACTTACTATATCATTTTAGTTACAGCATCTCCTCTCGTCAAACGGTTCTTTTAGAAAACCATATGAGTTATTTTACAATTGATGCAAGCTTATCTAACGATCTCCACAAGCTCATCCGGACTGTATACCTTTGTTTTCGCAGTTTGAAAGTCTTTTAAATTGCACGTCACCAGACAGTCCGCATGAACCATTCTCGCACATTCATCCTGCAAGCAATCCTCAAAATCCTTAAACGCCACATTGTCTATCGCTTCTATAACTTGTTCATGAGAAGCGCCTGTAACTGTCAACATCCTACAGATTTCCCTCAGCCACATCCTCTTTCCCTCATCTGGAATCCGGAGCGAATACCATATGATAGACAATGAATGAAATGCAATATACCCATCTATTTTACCTTGTGAGCATAAATCCATAACCAGCTTTGAGGAATCCCGAAATCGGTCTTCACGGTCCGTAATATAATTTAATATAACATTCGTATCAATCAACACTACCATATTTTTCTTCCATAGTCTCCCTTCTAGCCTGTTCATAATCATAATCTTTCGGGAACGGATACTTCTTTTTTAGTTCCTCCATGTGTAAAAAAGCCTGTCTTTTCTCAGATAATGAAACCTGCCGCGCAGATGTTTGTCCTGTTTTTTTCGTTACTGCATTAAACTGCCTTATCATATCTATAAAAAACCTTACACTGTCATCATTTGGCAAAGAATCAATCATAGCATATGCTTCCTGTCTCAAAGTCATTTCATGACACCTCCTGTTATTTTCAAATACCTTCATTTATTATAATATGCATTTCCTGCAAATACAATCTAATCATTCCCTCTTTTCCACAGCAAGCACGCAATATAGATTCCACTTGTTATTTTCTAAGAGGCATTGAAGCAAAGCAACCGCAGCTCCTAAAAAACACCCGCGCACGTCTCCCGCTCAATCAGGCTGCCGTTTACGATATGTACCGTCGGGCTGACGGCGGTGCCTTCGATGCGTTTGATAATGCAGGAAAGCGCGATTCGGGACATTTCCGCCATGTCCACCGAGTATGTCGTAATCTTGGAATCCCCGAACTCCGCATATAAATAGTCATCATAACCCGCCACGGAAATATCCTGCGGCACACGAAAACCTTTATTCTCAAGCTGCTGAATCAGCATATATGCCGTGACATCATTGTTGCACACAAAAGCAGTCGGCATATCGTTTGGCAGCTTCACCTCATAATCGTTGATACTGCCGCTGCCATATTCCCTGTCCTTGATAATCCAGTCGGGACGCGGTTCCATGCCGTTTTCCATCAGCGCCTTACAATAGCCAAAGTACCTGTCCGTAATACTCTCCGTATACATAATCGTTCCCACAAACGCAATATCCGTATGCCCGTTCTTAATCAGATAATCCGTCACACGGTACATGCCATGAAATCCTGCCGAAATGACAGAGTCTACCTTCAGCTCATCATCATAAAAATCCATAAACACCATCGGAATTTTTTTATTTTGGTAAAGCATTTTCAAATAATCCTTTTTGGGCTTTCCAAGAATGATAATGCCGTCCGCCTTCTGATTTTCCGAAATCAGCTTTGGAATCACAAGATTATCTTCATCATAGCCCGCCACGACCTCCAGCATGGAAAAGCAGCTTCGCTTGACCGCACGCGTGGCAAGCTCCTGATACATTTTCCAGTAAAATGAAGCAAATTTTTCAAAATATGTCTCAAACGTCACCACGCCTATGGTGTACGATTTATTCTGATACGGTTTTGCCGCATGGACCGGTGCATATCCCATCTCATCGGCAACCGCCACGATTTTGGCACGCATTTCGTCGCTGACGCCCTTTTGACCGGAAAGCGCCTTTGACACCGTTACCACACTGACACCTACTTTTTGTGCAATATCCGCAAGTTTAACGGATTTGAGCATAAAACCACCCCTCTTTTCCCTATATTTATGCCCATTCGGGCAAGTATAATGTCTATCGACATTATACCCCAGTCAGCAAAATCAGCCTTGCCCTGAAATCCCCCGGTAATTGCGGAATCAAAAGCCCTGCCTTCATAAGCGTGTCGCCGCTGTACACCTTCGCCTCGATACTGTCCTCCTCTATAAATTCTACCGAGGTGGTTTCCACCTTATAATACCTGTCTTCGGCAAGCCCTTTCAGGCGGATACACCTTGACTTTACATTTGCCCTGCTCATAACCTGTATATACGTGACAAGCGCCTGACTTTGGTCAGCACTGACTACCTGCCAGCAATCATATACATGATTTTGGGAATACGACGCGATACGGTAGTAATCCCCTTCCCTGACAAGGTCATTGTACTGATGATACATCGCAACCTGCGCAGGTATCCGTTCCCTGTCCGCCTGCGGTATTTTCGTCACGTCCAATTCATAGCCAAACGTCCCCGCAAGCGCCACAATCCCCCTTGTGTCAAACGGCGTTACGCGCCCCACAATATGATTGGGACAGTCAGACACATGCGCGCCAATTGTAGACAGCGGATACAACAACGCCGTTCCCTCCTGGATTGCAAGCCGCTCAATGGCATCCGTATCATCCGAACACCATATCTGCGGACTGTAGTAGAGCATTCCCGGATCAAAACGCGCACCGCCGCTCGAACAGTTTTCCAGCAGCAAATGCGGAAAGTCTTTTGTAAGCCTGTCCTGCATTTGATAGAGCGCAAGCACATAACGGTGGAACAGCTCACCCTGCCTGTCGCCGGAAAGTCCATAGCTTCCAAGGTCGCAAAGATGCCTGTTCATGTCCCACTTGACATACTCTACATTAGCGCTTCGCAATACCGACGCCATCTGCTCATAAATGCAGTCTGCAATCTCCTGTCTTGATAAATCGAGCACAAACTGCTGCCTTGCCTCGCTCGCAGGTCTTCCCGGAATGGCAATCGCCCAGTCGGGATGTGCCCTGTACAGGTCAGAGTCCGCCGAAATCATTTCCGGCTCAAACCATATTCCGAATTTCATGCCAAGCTTATTTATCTCATCGACAAGATATTTTAGCCCGCCTTTTAGCTTCGCCTCATTAACCTGCCAATCGCCAAGCGCACAGTTGTCACCGTTTCGTTTGCCAAACCATCCGTCGTCCAATACAAACATTTCAATCCCGAGTTTCGCAGCCTCCCTTGCGATTGACAGCAGCTTTTCCGTGTCAAAATCAAAATAGGTAGCCTCCCAGTTATTGATTAAAATCGGTCTCTTTTTATCCTTGTATTCCCCGCGAATCAAGTGCTTCCTGTAAAGTCTGTGAAACGCCGCAGTCATGCCGTCAAATCCCTTGTCCGTATAAACCATGACCACTTCCGGCGCCTGAAAGCTTTCGCCGCAGTCCAGCTTCCAGCAAAAGTTTTCAGGGTGGATTCCCATTGACATGCGCACATAGTCAAACTGCGAAACCTCCGCCTGTGCACGGAAATTGCCTGAATACACGAAGTTCATGGCATAAACCTCGCCCTGCTCCTGCGTTGTGCTTTTGTCCACAAGCGCCAAAAACGGATGGTCCTGATGGCTGGATACGCCCCTGATGGAACTTACGTTCTGCAATCCATATCCAAGTGTCTTGCGTTGGATATGCCGCTCCCTTGCCCAGCTTCCGTGCATGGAAACCATGTCAAAATCCCGGTTGTCCATGTCGATACAGGCAGAATACACCTTGGTGAGATAAAAATGCTGCGCTCCGGTATTTGTCACCCTTACGCTCCGGGTTATGACATCCGTGTCATAAAAGACCGTATACAACAGCTCAACCTGCATTCCGACATACTTGTCTTCACAAATGAGCTTTAACGTGGCACACTCGTCCGCCGCTCCGAACGTGGCAGGAAGTCCCTCCAATGCGGGTTTTCCCTCTATGATTTCATGGGATACGTAAGTAGGCATACAACCTGCATGACCTGACGCCGTACGTACACTGATACATCCCTCTCTATAGTCGCCTATGCCGTCCGAGGGATACTCAAACGGGAAACAGTCGTAAAATGAACAGCGTTCCCTGTTGTTTTTACTTGGGACATATGGCGCCTCCTTGGTTCTCAAAAGGTAGCACGCATCGTTTTCTTTTAGCTTTCTTCCATAGTAGATGTGTCCGATGAAGTTTTCTTCATCCACAAGTCCAATCATATATGTCGTGTTTGGTGTATCGAGTTTGAATGTGCGTGTTTCTTTATTATAGGTTATCATAATTTGCTCCTCCACTGTTTGCATATCATAAAGCAAACCAATAAAATATGGTTCTGTCTTTTCTACCATAGCACTATTAAGTTAATTAATCAATTTTTAAGTTTAAATTTACTTTATTTTTTACCTATTGCACAATGGATTTTGGCTAAATTTACCTAAATTTGTGATGAATCCTACCAACTGAAACATATTGGAGCATCTCTTTATATCAGAAAATACACACTTTTATAAAGTATAAAAATAAAGTCTTCATGAAAAACTTGACGAAGACTTTACTTTTGATTGTTTTATTTTTAGAAAATTCCCTTGTCAGTTACTGCTGCTGTAGTCCACATCATAATCCTTTTTCGCGGAGAATTTCGTCAGCATACCGTCCATTCCAAAACTCATAAAATACTGGTACTCAATCATTGTCGGCTGAGAAAACCACATGTTTTGGTCGCCTGTAAAGTCAGGAAATACTTCCCCTGCCTTTTCTCTTGAAAGCTCCGTAACGGGAACATTGTTGAACGTAATCTTATCCAACCCTGTTTTATCCGTAGTGCTCAGCGAAATTTCCATATAGGCAATCACCGCATCACCCATGCGGACGTCTTCCTCGCCCGTAGCCAGTGAAACATGTGCAAACGTCGAATCCGTCAGCCAAATAGATGCACCGGAATAGTAGGAATTAGCCTCCAGCATTTCCTCCGGATCAATCTCATACTCATTAAACTGTTTGTCCGGCGTCATTTCGGATACCGTAACCTTCAAGCCTTTATCCAGCAATGCCTGCACTGTCGTTTCCCCGACACGGATTTCCGTACCGTCAATGGAAACAGGATACAGCACTGCCTCCGGCTTCTCCTCCTCTTTTGCCTTTTCTTCTGATGCGCAGCCTGCCGTCATCATGACCAACACAGTCAACAGCAATGCCATAACGTTTAATTTTTTTCTAATTGTTTTCATTTAGTTTGACGCCATCCTTTCCTGTTTTGCTTTTCCTGAATAAATTGCTGCCGCGAATAACAATCCGAAGCTTCCGAACAGACACACGAAATAAACGGTCGCAAGCGGTGTCGTAGAGGATACGCCCTCTATATTCGCAAACAGTCTGCCGTTGTTTGCCAAATATGCCGTAACCGTTGCTCCCTGCGGATATTGATATGTATTGTACGCGTTTTCAAGCTTGTATGATTCACCGTTGTACTCTACCGTAACTTCATAAAAGTCCGTATGCGTACCTGTGGAACGGTTTCTGATCTGCTTTGTCACCGCATCCAAAACGCGCACCTCGACTTCCTCATACTCAATTTCCTGCCGGTCCACAACAAACCACATCACAACCGTGGCAATCAGGCATACCACGAATGCGCACCATAAAAGACCGGCTTTCTTTTTCATACTCATGCCGAACAAATCCCTCCTTAATCTTGAACGTTTTTCTTTCTTTTTTGCACAATTCTGCGTGCTGTTTTCCCGACAATCAAATCATAGCTTTCCGCTATCATGCGTTTGATGTCGATTTCAGGAACGGAACCGTCAAGGATAATGGTATTCCAGTGTTCTTTGTTTTGATGCCAGCCCGGTATCACCGCCTCATATGTCTGACGCCAAAAGTCCCTCCATTCCGGAGCGACTTTTACATTTACCCATATGTTCCCCTCGCGCTCATACACCAGCGCAAAGGTTTTCTTATTCTTCCGGTAACGGACAAGCTGCCAGTTGTCATCGTGAAACGGCGCGTCCTGATAAACATTCGGGAATGTCAGACAGTATGCCAGTGCCTCTTCTCTCGTTGTCATACACGAACTCCTCTTTATACTCAGCGTTTTTTCGTTCCTGCTTTTTATCATAGCAGGTTTTTCCAAATTAGACAAGTGTTTAGACACGTTTGGGGCAAAGCTATAGGGGCTGTATCGCATGCTCGAGGGACATTAGTTGTGCTGTCTATTCCGTTTCACACAAATCCAAGTCTGACAAAGGTCGAAATGTATACCCCATCTCCTCCCACTTTGTCAGCAGTTCATCTAAGATTTCGCCGTTTGTCTGCGATGTGTTGTGCAGCAGCACGACTGCACCAGGGTGAATGCGCGTTGTCAATTTGTCAAACGCCTCCGCGTGGCTTGGCTGTTTTTCGGTATCCCAGTCCACATAGGCAAGGCTCCAAAAGATAGTGCTGTAGCCGATTTCCTGCGCCATTTTGACGTTTGCGGCATTGCATTTGCCCTGCGGCGGACGGTAATAGTCCGAAAGCGGTTTCCCTGTAATTTCTTGAAACAAATCCGCCACATCATCCAGCTCTTTTTGAAATGCCGCCTTGTCCGAGATTGACGACATATCAGGATGATGGTAAGTGTGATTGCCCACTGTGTGACCCTCATCAACCATACGCTTTACCAAATCGGGCGCGGTCTCCAAAAAATGTCCTACCACAAAAAAGGCTGCGGGCACGTGATGCTTTTTCAGCGCGTCCAATATCGGCTCTGTGTTGCCATTCTCGTATCCGCAGTCAAACGTGAGGTAAATAACCTTCTCGCTGTCATCTCCCACATAATAAGCGTCATACCATGCAAGGTCCTGCGCTGAGGCGTTTCCTACGGATTGTGTTCCAGGCTCGCCAAAAGAAAGTCCCCAGTCATCTGATGCAAACTTCAGTTCGAACCCTTCCGGCGGTTGTTTTTTGACCGTATTTTCTTCCGCCGTTTCGGTATTGGGGCTGGCGGTGTCCTGTTCTTTCATTTCCTGTATTTGCGACTGCTGTTCTAATGTAGGATTCTCCATTGAGATATTTCCCACATCATTAAAATCAACAACTTCTATGGACGATTCTTCCTCCCCTGCCTGTCCTGCTGCCGTGTCCTGTAATTTGGAACCGCTGCATCCTGTCAAAATCATTGCAACCGCACCTATGGCAAAAACGCTCCCTGCATATCTGCCCCATTTTCTTATCCTTTCGTACTTCTTCATAGCATTATCCCTCATATTTCCATCTTATCATCAGTCCAAAATCCGCTCCCGCACGCTTTTCTTCTCCGGCGGCAGATTGGATAGCTGACTGCAGATTCCGTCATAATATTCTTCAACCCACACAAACGGATTGTGAATCCCCGCAACTGCCCACGGCTCGGAGGGACTTAACTGAACATTATAACCGTTTACGGAAAAATCCGCAGCGTCCGCATCCGTAAGCTCCTCAAAATTCCCCGCCATATAAAGCACAAGGTCCTCAATGCCTTCCTCCAGCTGAAATCCCGTAAGCTCCGCCTGAATGTGCTGCGTCTGACAAACTGCCTCACAGACATGAACGTCCAAACTGCCCGTATATCCGTACTGTGTCCCGTCAATCGCATAGCAATAAGAAAACAGATAAATATCCGCTCCGCTCTCCGACTGATATTGGTGGAACGTCAAATCCGAAACCTGCTTTTTGTAATGTGTATCCACATAATCCGTAATCAATTCCTGACAATGCTCCCAATCCGACAGGCTTTTTACTCCCGCTTCCTCTTTGTCTCGCAGCAGACAGACCACATTTCCGTCCGCCTTTCGCGCATAAAACGCATAATTGGAAAACGCCCCGCCCTCTTCCAAAATACCGAATGCCCAATTGTCCGGTGTTCCAAGGCGGTACTGCGGCGTTTTAATGCCGTTAACGCCTGTCCGCTTTTTCACATAGACATTGCGGTTAATTTGTAATTGCATGTCAGGATAAATCAAATCGGGATTTTTTATCATGTCCGCATTCTGTCCCGCAAGCAAACGATACGCTTCGCCGTCCCCCAAAAGTTCCTCGCAAATGCGCCAAAGACTATCCCCCTCGCGCACTGTATATTCTCCCAAATCTTCCGTCAGCACGGTGTAGTCTCCGCGCTCTTCCTGCGATACCTGATAGCGCGTCTGATACGGTTCCTTCGCGCACACTGCCGCAGCGCTGCCCAATGTCAAACTTCCTGCAAGCATTGTTATTCTTATTATTTTTGTTATTGCCGTTCTTTCCAATAATCCCATACGCTTGCGTTGTCTCCTAACCAAATGTTTTCCCGTAGTTCCTCACATTCCACAACCTCGCCGGTATTCTCCGACTTGTCATAAAGCTCCCAAAATTCCGACTCTGTGCGCAGCGGTTCCAGGTCCGCCGCCGCAAAATGCCCGAAAAAGCTGTTATCCTTCGGCACATTGCCTGCAATTTTATTCACCTTTGGATCGTATGAAATTCCGATGACAAAGTCCTTGTTTTCGTCTATGTAAAAAAACGGCGTAAAGATATAAGATTCCTCTGCCTCCTTGTCCTCTCCCAAAAACCATGCGGCAAATGTCTCACGCACGTCCTCGTCATTGGTAATCACACCGTCGTAATTTCCGTCCGCCTCCAACTGTTTGCACCAAAGTTCCATAAAGCTGTCGTCAATTTTGAAAATATCGGCAAGCTGATACTGCTCGCCTGTCATCAGGTTGATATTGGCACACCGCTGCGTCATATGGACGTAATATACCGGCGAAACGGGTGCATAGGCTTCCTGAAAGCCTACGCTCAGCAGATATTGACTGTGAAAGCCGACGTTGCAGTGCACATCGCTGCTGTAAATGGAATACTCTTCCTGCAATGCCTTGACTTCCTCATTTGGAGTGAGGTGCCAGTAGTTTACTTTTTCCATTGCCATGTCGTAAAGCGTCTTGTTAATCGCCTCCGTCTGTTCCCCGTCAATTCCCGACAGGATTGGATACTCTACCGTGACGACGTCCCAATAATCGTACTGTTCCGTGTACTCTGCAACGTACTGTTCTTTTTTGACTGTATAGTCTTTATAGCCTTTGGATGCGCCAAAGCTTCCGCATCCGCCCAGTCCAAGCAGTACACTAAGTACAATGACCATGATTTTTGTTTGTTTTTTCCGCATCATTTTATCCCCCTTGTCCCCTGAAACGTTCCGAATCTGCCATTTTTTGTTAGTTCTATTGTATGGCTCCAACGCACCAAATTTGTATCAAAATTGTATCATAGTTGCATCATTTTCTTTCCTGCCCAATTCATAAAATCGAGTAGGAGGCTAACCATTAGTTGATTAGCCGACCTCTCACACCACCGTG
>CAMWNY010000034.1 GCA_947175775.1 uncultured Lachnospiraceae bacterium
GGCATTGCGTGTTGACTATTCCGCGTTAAACGGAGAGGCGTAGGAATGCAAAAAAACGCAGGCGGACGAAACGGTGCAATTGCCGGAGGACATAACGGGAGATACGTTTGTGGACGCACATTCCCTGTTCAGGGGTGCAGTGGTTTTTGACGGTGAGGGTATTCTTGATGTCAGAAAAGTCGGTTTGAAGACCATGATGGGAAAAATGGCGGAAGAGATGCAGGAAGACGAGCCGGATTCTCCATTAAAGGTTAAGCTTTCCAAGCTTGCCAACCAAATATCGACTTTTGGTTATATCGGAGCCGTTGTAATTGCAGTTTTATATCTTGCGTATTTTGTTATTTCGGCTGGCGGCGTTTCCGCGTATTTTTCGATTGGCATACAGGAAATTGTTAAAGATATTGTAGAGGCGGTGTCGCTGGCAATTGTAATTATTGTATGCGCAGTTCCTGAAGGTTTGCCGCTGATGATTTCGCTGGTGCTTATGCAGAACACGAGTAAAATGCTGGATCATAATGTATTGGTGCGCAAGGCAGAAGGAATTGAGACGGCAGGTTCGCTGAATATTCTTTTCAGCGATAAAACCGGTACGATTACAAAAGGCGCGCTTGAGGTTGTAGAGTTCTTTTTAGGTGACGGAAGCGCTATTCCGATCTCTGATCTGAGCAGGCACAGCAAGGTGAAAGGGCTTGTCGATCTGGCAATCGGAAAGAATACACAGTCAATGTTTGATGCTTCCCATAAGGTAATCGGCGGAAATGCGACGGATCAGGCGCTGATGAAATTTATTGGAGAGACAACTTTTAAGGCTTTGGCAGATAATAAGGAATATGCTGTTACGCAGCAGCAGGGATTTAATTCTGCAAATAAATTTAGTCAGGCACGTATTGATTCTGTGGGAAAAACCTTTTATAAAGGAGCTCCAGAAAGGCTTTTGGCTAAAGCAGACAAATATTTAGACGATTCCGGGACAGTCTGTGATATTGATATGACTGTTTTAAATCAAAAAATCGACGAACTGGCGTCAAAAGCGATGCGTGTTCTTGCTTTTGGATACTCTGAGTCAGATATGACAGAAAATGCGATAAATGATGATGTTGTCATTATTGGTCTTGTGGGGATTCGGGATGATGTCAGACCAGAGGCGAAGGAAGCGATTAAGGAAGTGCAGGGAGCAGGTATCCAGGTTGTCATGATTACCGGGGACAGACTGGAAACGGCAATTGCGATTGCCAAAGATGCAGGGCTTTTGCAGAACAGTACGGATCGGGCATTATCGTCTGCACAATTGAATGAGA
Source organism: uncultured Lachnospiraceae bacterium (assembly GCA_947175775.1). Lineage (GTDB taxonomy): Bacteria > Bacillota > Clostridia > Lachnospirales > Lachnospiraceae > COE1. The sequence continues at coordinate 1,299 of CAMWNY010000034.1, forward strand.
TGACAGACGAGGAAGTCAAGGAAATCATGTCTGAGATTAGAGTGATTGCGAGAGCGCTTCCTACGGATAAGTCGCGAATGGTGCGGTTATGCCAGGAAATGAATCTTGTTGTCGGAATGACGGGTGACGGTGTAAATGATTCTCCTGCCTTAAAGAGAGCGGATGTAGGATTTGCTATGGGAAGCGGTACAGAGGCGGCTAAAGAAGCTGGTGAAATCGTTATTTTAGATGATAACTTCAAGTCGATTAAGGATGCGATTCTGTATGGACGGACGATATACCACAACATTCTTAAATTCTGTAAATTCCAGCTCGTAATTAATGTTACGGCAGTTATTGTAAGTGCAATTGCTCCATTTTTTGGAATAGAGGAACCTTTAAAAGTAACGCATCTGTTATTCGTGAATTTGGTTATGGACGGATTGGGTGCAATTATGCTTGGAAATGAGCCGGCGCTTGAGATGTATATGACAGAAAAACCCAGACGCAGGGATGAGAGCATTGTGAGCAGGAAAATGATGGCTCAAATCCTGATTATGGGATTTTGGATGACTTTGATTAGCTTTGTTTATCTGAAAGTTCCGTTTTTCAGGGATTTGTTTGATACGGAAGAACAGCATCTTACGGGATATTTCGTATTGTTTATTGTAGCGGCATTGTTTAACGGATTTAATGTCCGTGATGATGGATTTGGTATTTTTAAGGGATTAAATGAAAATACCGGATTTTTAAAAGTATTTTTCACTATTATTCTTGTGCAGGCGGTAATCGTAAATGCAGCATTGGTTCCGTTTGAACTGTTCACATGGATTGGAAATATGTTTAGCTGTGTGCCGTTTGGAATAGCTGGCTGGGGTGTGGTATTTGTACTGGCTATGACAATGATTCCGGTTGATATGGTAAGAAAACTGTTTGTAAAAGGCAGCAGTAGGTGAGGTGGAGCGAAGTGTATCTATTCAATTGTGATTTGGACAATACACTCATTTATTCGTATAAGCATGACATTGGCAAAGATAAAATAAATGTCGAACAGTATCAGGGAAGGGAAATCTCGTTTATCACAAGCCGGACTTTTGAGCTTCTGAAAGAGGTCGCAGAAAAAACGGTTTTTGTGCCAACTACGACAAGAACGGTCGAACAATATGGGAGAATTGATTTGGGAATCCATACGCCGCAGTATGCGCTTGTTTGTAACGGAGGAATTTTGTTAAAAAACGGTGTGGAAGATTCGGAATGGTATTTGGAGTCCCTGAGGCGGATACAGGAGTCAAAAGGTGAGATTGAAAAGGGATTCTTGCTCTTGCGTGATGATGCGCGAAGAATATTTGACTTGCGTCTGCTGCGAGATCTGTTTGTTTTTACGAAGTGTAATGAGCCGGAACTTGTCGTAAAAGATTTGCGCAATGCTTTGGATATTCGAAAAGTGGATGTTTTCCACAATGGGGTAAAGGTATATATTGTTCCGAAACAATTGAATAAAGGCGAAGCAGTTGCAAGACTAAAAGCCCGGCTAGGCATTAGGACGGTTATCGCTGCCGGTGACAGTGAGTTTGATTTGCCTATGCTTGAAAGAGCGGATTATGCAATTGCACCGGACAGCCTGAGGAATAGGATGGACAGGAATAAGAACATTTGTTTTATAAAAAATGAAGAAATGTTTTCGGAGAAAGTTTTAGAGCAGGTAATTGTTCTGTGCAGGAGTTAAGAAGCTGTTATGCACACGGGCATCCAAAGGAAACATGTCATCAAACCGATGAACCGGTTCGCTGACGGATGCCCGGCGCACGAGTAGGGGAAGATAGCTCTTCCCCTACTCGATTTTATGCTATTTTTTATTTTACTAAAATATCATCCAGGTCTGCGGTATCGGAAATCGGGTTGGATTCACATACAATAACCTGAAGCTTTGGAAGGTCCTTAAGAGGTGAAAGGGAGGTTACGTAGTTATCCGTGATATTTAATAATTTTAAGTTTTTCATTTCTGCTGCGAAATCCACGCTGTTTATCATCAAATCTTCAAGTGTGAGCTGTTCCATGCCATGCAGGTTTGCAATCGCGTTCTGCAGCTTTTCGATGTCAATGTCTTCGCGGTCAGCCCATTGGTCAGCATTGTTCTTGAAAATAATCGCGTTGCGCATGTCCAAAATACGCAGGTTTTCATTTACTGCGACATTGTCTGTATCAAGCATAAAAGATGCATAGTTAAGGTGCAGTTCGTTCAAATGGGGCATATTGATAATTGAGCTGATGTCTCCCCAAAGATAGCTTGAATATAAATCCAAAGTTTCAAGCTCTTCAACCTCTGATATTTGTTTTATCATTTCCGGTGAAATGGAACTGTTTATCACAGAAAGAGAGCGCAGATTCGGGAGCGATAAAAGTGCGTTACTGCTGCCAAAATCACCGTAGCCGCCATCGTTAATGATAAGCGTCTCGACATTTGTCATGTATTTTAAGTTGTCAAAACTTTCATATTTTCCAAGATATAGTTTTGTGACATTGCTGAGTGCCGATAAATCAGGCATATCAGAATCATCAAAATCAAAACTTGCCATCAAACCGAATTCCTTAAGACCTGTAAGACTTTTTACAAATTCATAATCTGTTGCTTCATAATTCTCCAAAAGATACAGCTTTTCAAGTTTTGTACATGCTGCAAGCGGATTAAAATCAAGTACTTTGCTTCCGATAATGGTGAGTTCTTTCAGGTTCTCAAATTTTGTTAAGAAACTTACATCCCGTATCGAATTTGATTCAATATAAAGCGATTCGAGCTGTGTTGCCTGATACAATGCGGAAAGGTCATCAATGAAATCGCTGTCCATAATGGTCAAACGCTTTAAGTTTGGCAGATCTAAAATTCCGGAAATGTCTGAGAGCATACTGGCATTAATGTAAAGGCTTTCGACATTGGTAAAAGCGCTCAGGTCAGAAACGGAAAAAGTAGCATCGTACAGACCAAGCTCCGTAATTTGAGATGGAGGAATGGCATCTCTGATATCGCTGACATAGCCGTCATAGTAGAGTGTATGCAGTTTGTCAAGCCCATCCAAATTCACGCTGCGGTAAGAAGCTTCTTCGAGGTAAAGCGCTTCTAGGTTTATAAAGCAGGTAAGGTCTTCACTGATGTCGGGATCCTGGGAAGCAGGATAAACCGTACCGCTTGTTCCGTCTGCAAGGATATAATCAACTGCCATGTAATCGTAATTTACTTCATAGAGATGAAGGGAAATAATTTGTTCGGAGTCGGCTGCGCGCAGCTCGTCAATATCTTTGTCAAAAATAAGGCACATTGTCTGCGTGAAAAATAAAGACTGGGGAACTGTTATTGCAGCTTTTTCCTGTGAATCATCCGTCTGAAGATCATAATCCGTATAAGGGCTGTATTGATTGTCTGCCTCATTGACGTATTCGCTGTCTGCTGATGTGTGGGCTTTTTGGGCTGTGTCTGTGGCAGAGAAGAAGGTTATGACAACAGGGACAAGAACCGCAAGAAATACGACAATCAGTATAGCACACACAAGAATAATGCGATTGGATGCGTTTGGTCGTTCGTCGCCGTATAGAGCGCGTCTTTGTGCTGTAATTTCTGCAAAGCTTTGTCCGGAGGGATTATTTGCCTGCTGATTTAAGTATTGTTCGTATGGTCTTAGGCTGCTTTGCCCGTATGTAGTTTGTGCCGTACCTTCGGGTTGTGCAGGCGTCTGATACAGCGCACGCGACGATTCGCTCGTATTAGCGTTTGTGGATTCGTTTGAGGTGGTATAGGATGAGCGGCTAAAAGACTCATTATAACCACAGTCAGGGCATGTGAGTACCCCATTGATTTTATTCATTTTTGCACTGCATAAGGGACATTTTTTCTGAAATGCCATTGTATACCGTTCCTTTCATATAATATCTGATTTTATAATATTTGATTTTCTCAAGTATAACACACAATAATTGGATTTGCATTAAAAATGACAGAAATGCCTGCGGGAGGAACAGACACGGTAATGACAAGGTTACTGCTCAGAAACACGTTGCCAAGAAAAATCAATTATGCTATGATTATAAAAGATAAAGGAGGATAATCTATTGATGGAGACAAATGGAGGTATCCGTAAAAAGCTTCTTCCCATAGTTATATTTCCTATTATTTTACTGAGCTGTTTGATTACGGTCACCGGTGTGACATTATTTTATGGTTTTTATACACAGAGTATTCGGAACGAATTGGTTTCAACCACAGACACACTGTTGGACTGTCTGAATTTTGCGATAAGCGGAGACTATCGCTATGAGAATGAGATGCTGCTCAAAGGGGATTTGAATATCACGGATTCTACGATGCTTTTGCGGATTAAGGAACAGTCGCAGATTGATACGACTTTTTTTTGGGACAATTTACGTATAATGACCACGATAGAGGATGAATACGGCGTCTCTGCTGTGGGTACAAAGGCGGTCAATGAGGTAACGAAAATTGTGTTAAATCAGGGACAGCGGTATTTTTCAAAAGATCTGACGATAAACGGCAGCGAGTATATCGGGTACTATGTTCCGCTTAAAAACGCGGGCGGAGAGATTGTGGGGATGATATTTGCCGGTAAACAAAAAGATTTGGTTTATAAAAAAATAATAGAAGTTATTATATGGTTTGCTGTATTTTCCGTCATTATGATTGTCGTTTCTGTTATCATTACACTTAAATTTTCATCAAGTATGATTGCAGATATTAATGGCATTAACCGTTTTTTGAAAGCGATTTCGGAAGGGAATTTAAGGTCAACACTCGGAAACCGCGTTGTGAAGCGCAATGATGAGATTGGTTCAATTGGTCTTTATGCGCTGAAAATGCGGGATAATCTTCAGAAACTGATTGAACGGGATGCGCTGACGGAGCTTTATAATAGAAGAAGCGGTCACAATATGCTGTCAGCAATTTCTCAGAAGAATGAATTATACTGTGTTGTCATGTGCGATATTGATTTTTTCAAGAAAGTCAATGATACATATGGTCATGATGCAGGAGACTTTGTACTGCAGGAAGTATCGGATTTGATTAAGAAAAATGTTTCGGAATATGGTTTTGCAAGCCGGTGGGGCGGGGAGGAATTTCTGCTGGTGTATAGGCTTGGATATGAGGAGACGGTTGAAAAAACACGGCAGCTGCGTGATAGTATTTTAGAGCATGACTTTACATATGAAAAAACGAAAATGGATATTACAATGACTTTTGGCGTTGCTGATGGGACGGAGTATATTCGGTATGAAAATGTCATTAAGAAAGCGGACGAGAAGCTTTATGTAGGTAAAAATAATGGAAGAAATCAAGTCGTTGCATAATGGGAGGTATTTATGAAGAACGCTTTCGGGAAAACGGCTTTCGCAGCTGTAATCGTGTTTTTGATAATGATGGTATCAGGCTGCGGGGATGAATCGGTTGTCAATACAGTCAGTTCACTTGATGACTTGAACGGAAAGAAGATAGGCGTACAGCGTAAAACGACGGGAGATGTATATGCCAGTGATATTGAGAATGCGGAAGTAGTGCGTTTTAATCGTGGAATAGATGCCGCGACAGCGCTGAAAAAGGGTGTTATTGATGCGGTGATTATTGATGATATGCCTGCAAAAGTGTTTGTGGAAGAAGTGAGCGGTTTAAAGCTGTTGGACGAGCCTTTTGCGGAGGAGGAATATGGGATTGCTGTCAATAAGGACAATCCTGAATTGCTGGAACAAATCAATGCGGCATTGGAAAAGCTGGAAAATGACGGAACATTGGATTATATTAAGGATGCCTGGATTATGGGGGAAGCGGAGATTACCGCTTATGACGGACAGAACAAGGATTCGTATGCAAATGGTGTCATGACGATGATAACGAACGCAGAGTTTCCGCCGTATGAGAATATGACAGAGGATGGGCAGATTATCGGGATAGATATTGACATTATGAAAGCGGTCTGTGATGAGCTGGATATGAAGCTGGAAGTGGAGAGCACGGCGTTTGATTCGGTAATTGTGTCTGTGGAAAGAGGCATGTCATCCGTGGCGGCATCCGGTATTACGATTACGCCGGATCGGTTGGAACATGTGGATTTTTCGAATCCTTATACGACGGCAAGACAAGTGGTTATTGTACGTGAATGACATGGGGGCTTTGGAGGAGAACGATGAATAAAGAAGAACGAAGAGCGTTAAAACAGCAGTTGGCGGAAGAAAAAGAACGAATGTATAATGCGGATCCGGAGGTAAAACATTGGATAAAAACAAAGCGGACTATTTTTTGGGCGTTGGCGGTCTATTGGATTGTGCATGCGCTTTTGAGTATTATTGCATTGCAGCAGATAGGAGCAGGTTTTCGCCTCGCAACGGATGTTCTGCGACCGCTGTTTCAGTTGTTTTGGATCTATGTTTTCATCAGTCCAAATGGTACGTGGCGTGTTAATGTGGTTTTTTATTTTTGGGCGCTGAGTAATTTGGCGCTGAATTTTAACAATTATATGAGCAATCTGCAAGGATATTTTCAGGAGGCGGTGGCGCAGATACCGGTCTTGGGCGTTGTGTTTTTTATGGAAGTGTTGGTGCCATTTCTGTTTTTGGGAATTGCCTGTTATCTTACGATTCCGAAGTCACATCGGGAGTTGTCTGATCGGGTGCAGAACATGCAGCGGGAATTGTTGGAAAGTTTTAAAAAGATGAGTGAAAAGTAAAAAAAACCGCTTTATGTGCTGTGAAGTGCAGGCGGTTTTTTAAAATATACAAGAGGCTTGGGCGGTAGAAAGGAACAGGTTTGTGATATGACCAAAACGATAAAGAGATTCATTGCACTGGTATTGGCAGCAGCGTTGCTTATTTCACCGTTTTCGGAGATAAGGCTGTATGCGGCGCAAATGCAGGAGCATACAGAAGCAGAAAGTGACACGGACCAAAATGAAGAGAATGCAGAAAAAGAAAGCCTTACGCAATCGGAGAGCAGTGAGGAATATGCCAGTGAATCAGAGAGCAGTGAGGAATATTCCAGTGAATCAGAGAGCAGTGAGGAAAGTGCCAGTGAATCGGAGAGCAGTGAGAATGGCATTGGCGAGTCGGAAACGGATATGCAAAATACTGCGGAGTCTGAGTCTGAATCTGCATATGAAAATGAAACCGAAACTGAGTCAGAGACTGTGACAGAACCGGAGATTGAAAACGCAGCAGAAACAGCAGAGGAGATAGAAACGGAAGCTGTCGAATATCCATGCCCGACAGGGCTTGAACCGGAAAATGTTCCGTATGACGAAAACCAGGATGCATTTACAGATGCACTTGCCAACAAAAGGTCAAGGAATGCCGATTTGCCAAGATATGACGCGCGGGAAAAAAATTATCTTCCTGCGGTCAGAAATCAGGGGACATGGGGAGCGTGTTGGAGTTTTTCCTTACTTGGTGCAATGGAAGTATCTGCGGTAAGAGATATGGGAGCAGCCGCAGATGAGATTGATCTGTCAGAACGTCATCTTGCATATTTTGGATATAATACGGGATATGACGCGCTCGGTAACGCAAACAAAGATACGATGACCAGCCCGCCCGAATATTATTTGACAAATGGCGGAAATGATATAAGGGGCGTAGTACGCCTTATGAATTGGAATGGAGGAGCAGATGAAATAACGTATCCTTATGTGTCTGGAAATCTTCCGGAGGCATTGGAGCGGGCAGCGGCACAGGATGCAGATGTATATCTTGAGAATGCATACCGATATAATTTTGCAAGTGCAATTTTGGATGAAAACAAAAATGTGGATTTAGAGAAAAAAGCGCAGGCAATAAAAGTCGTCAAAAGAATGATAACAGATTATGGGGCGGTGTCGTGGTCTTATTATAGCGATTCCAAATATCTGAATGCGGCAACAGGCGCCTATTATAATAATTCCGGCGGGTCCGGTACGGCAAAGACGAATCATGCAATTATGGCGGTAGGCTGGGATGATAACTACGCGAAAGAGAACTTTAAAGAAGGCATCAGACCTCAGAATGACGGCGCTTGGATTATCCGAAACAGCTGGGGAACGGGAAATGGAGAGGGAGGATATAATTACATATCCTATGAGGATGTATCTCTTGGTTCGGGAAATCCGGTGTATGCTTTTACGGTCTGTGATTCCTCAAAATATGACAATAATTATTTTTATGGAAACACGGCTTATTCAAACGCGACAATTGCAGTTAAAAGGGCAGCGCAGGTTTTTCGGATTAAGAGTGAAAATGCCGTACGTGAAAAACTGACAGCAGTGTCATTTTTGATTGGGACATCGAATGTAACATATGAATTGCAGGTTTATAAAAATCCTGACATAGAAGAAGGAAAAGTGACAGATCCCACAAGCGGTACACCTATGTTTAGTACGCCTCAGACAGGAGTAACCGGTTATGCGGGAATGCATACAATAGAGCTTACAACGCCTGTGTTGTTTGATGCGGACGATTACGCGGCTGTGGTACTGACTTTTCCGGATACAAGCCCGAATATGTATTTTGACCGAAGCTATACATCGGATAGCGGTAAACAAAGAGGGGTACATATCATTGAAGAGGGACGGAGTTTTTACAGTTCGAATCTGACCTCATGGAAAGATAATTACGGAAATGACAGAACATTTCGGATGAATGCGCTTACGGTTAACAGCGATGAAATTGTAAGTGTTCCCGAAATCAAGAAAATGGATGTTAAGGAAGCACAGGACTTTGGCAGTTTTCCGCAAATCAATATCCGGTGGTCAAAGTGCACGGGTGCGCAGGGCTATAGAATTTACCGGTCGGAAGATGGAAAAAATTATGAGTTAATATACACATCGGACAGCAGTGTAAGAGCATATACAGATACACTTCCGAAGAGAGAGGCAGCGCAGTATTTTTATAAGGCGGAGGCAGTTTACAGTGACAGGACAGAGCTGTCGGAGGCTGTTGCGCAAAACGTAAAAGGAGTGATTGAGGCGCCAAAACTTACGCTTTCTTCTTACGACGGCTACCAGGCGTTTTTTGCATGGGAAGACATCAAGGGAGCGGATGGATACGAGCTATGGCGGGTTTTGGATAATGGCAACGGAGCCGCTGAGGATGTACATGAAGCAGATTTTACATCAGGTGATGCGTATTCTTATGTAATTGATACGGATTGATGGGCGCTTGGAAATTATTATTATAAATTGCGCGCCGTGCATGGAAACGAGTACACGAACTGGAGCACGGCATGCATTAACAGAAATCTGACTTGGCGGCAGAACAGTTATTACAGGGCATATTTTGAGTGGATTCCCGTGAGCGGTGCATCGTCTTATAAGCTTTTTCATAAGGTGAACGGCAAAACATTTTCTGCGACGGTCAAAAATGCGAGTGCATTGATGAATATGGAGAGCGCAAACTACCGTCCTTGTGATGAACATCAATATTATGTGAAAGCGTATGATGAGTCGGGCAAAGAGATTATTCCGGAAACAGGCGTGTCTTCAACCATTGTGTTTCAAATGAAGCCGGATGCAGTCAGCATACAACGGATCGAATATGATTATGAAAATACGGTAGCGATTGCGTGGGGCGGCAGTTTGGGAGCCGACAGGACAGCAATTTACAGAAGTGAAACGGCATCAGACAAAGGAGAACTGGTTGCGGAGATTGATGCAGAGACAGATACGTTTTATTATGAGGATACGGTATCCAAGGGAAAGACGTATTGGTATTCTCTTGTTCCAAGTGCAATGCGAACGGATGGCGCGTGGACAAAAGGGCAGCCGGCATTATCTGACAAAGTTTTAACATTCCCGGAAGCTGTTACACTTGAGGCTGCGCAGTATATTGAGGGAAATGGTGTAAATCTTGTATGGAAGACGGCAAAAGGCGCAGAGGGTTACATTATAGAAAGAAGCGATAATCAAGGAGATTTTCGCGTGCTCAATGTTTTGGAAGGTAATTTGTCGGCAGCTTATACCGATAAAACGGTGGAAGCCGGAAACCGTTACCGTTATAGGATACAGTCCTATTTTACGGCAGAGGATGGAAGCAGGATTGGGGTGCCGGCGATTCACGTGATGGATACGGCGGTTTTGCCGAGACCGGCGACATTTTCAACGATTGCAGAACAAAAACAAGACGGACAAACAGTTGTCAGGCTTTTGTGGGATGCGGAACAAAATGTGCAATCTTATACGATATATCGAAGTGAGATGTCGAAACAGGATACACCAAAATATGTTTGCATTGCGAAAAATATCACGGAAGGACAATACATTGACAATACAGTGGTTCCGGATACATCGTACAGTTATAAACTTGCAGTTACTGTTAATGGACTGAATTCGGACCTTGAGAAGACAGAGGATAAGACAATTACGACAAGACCTGTTTTGACAGCGCTCGAAATGTCTATAGAAGATATAGAAATTGCGCGGGATACATGGAAAGCGTTTAAAATTATGCCGAAACCGGCACACTATCCATATGAGCAGGAACTGGTATGGTCTGCATATGATGAAAACGACAATGTGCTGGAAATTGTACAGAAAAATGACACACTTGTCATAAATGGCATGGACGGCAAAGAGATTCTTTATATTTCAGATGATAGAATATATGCCGTCTGCGCATCTGATACGGCGAAGATTACACTGACGGCGGAAATTGATGGAATCAGCGC
>CAMWNY010000035.1 GCA_947175775.1 uncultured Lachnospiraceae bacterium
CTGCTGTCAGCCACGAGCCAGATACGCCCCCGCTCTTCCTGCGGTATTTTATGGTCGATAAAATACTTTTTCAGGGTTTTGCGCTGATTCATTTCATTTACTGTCAGATAATCGCCCTGCCTGCGGGTTCTTATGACAATACTATTTTTTATTTTATCATAATCAAGCCATTTCGTATACTTTTTTTGCGGAATATTTTTCGCATTGTCTTTAAAGTCCGCCTTTTTTACTGAAAGTTTAAGTATTTTTTCATTATCTAACTGTACCTCGATACACTCTCCGCATAAAAGACGTTCTCTATCTGCATCCGATACAATATACTCCCGCATCTGTTTTGGTCTGCACGCATTTACTTTGTATACAAAAACTCCAGTATAATCACGTCTGGCACAAATCCGATATGGTAAATTAATTTCTCTGCCGCACTGCCTGGCATACAACTGTTTCATCTGCTCAACGTGCACTGCGCTTAAATCTTTTCTGCTTCCTGCTACAGCTTCAAGCGCTTTTATAATAACATATCCTTGTATTGTCGGATGAAGCACGCCAAAACATTCCTGGGCAATATGCAGACCAAAGATACCATTGTGCTCTTGCTCAGAAACATATGCTGTATAAGCGTTCTTAACCATATCGTCCATGAACAGATATGCTTCATCCACTTTCCTGCACGCCTCATAAATATGGGAAACCGCAGCAGTATTAATCTCCTGCACCGCTGTTTTAAGGATATGGTGCCTGATTTTATTTCTTGTATAATTATCTTCCAAATTGGTACTGTCTATACAATATTTTATTCCGTTTTTATCCAAAAATTCCTCAATTTCACATCGTTCAAGGCACAGAAGCGGACGGATTATCCTATTTTGCACAGGCTGTATTCCTGAAAGCCCTTTTAAAGAACTCCCCCTAAAAAGATGAAAAAGAAACGTTTCGCAACAGTCATTTTTGTTGTGTGCAATGGCAATTTTACCGTTTCTTTGCTTCCCATGCAGCGTCAGGATACGGTTAAATGCTTCATATCGGACATTGCGTCCTGCCTCTTCCGTGGAAATATGCTGCTTTTTTGCAAGCGCCTTGACATCGCATTCCACAAGCGAAAACGGTATGTTAAACCTTTCACATAAAGTCTCCACATATGCCGCATCCGAACCGGCATCCTCCCGTATCATATGGTTAACGTGCACCACATGTATTTCTATGGGTATTTCTTTTTTCAATTCGCACAGCATGAAAAGAAGGCATACAGAATCTGCTCCGCCTGACACACCTGCAACCACATAATCATCTTTTTCCAGCATATGGAATGTTTTCACATACTCCAATACTTTTCTTTGAATCATTTGTAATTCTTCTCCTGTAGTCTGCAACTCGTTTAACTGCCTACCAAATCATTGCTTTTATTAATATACATCGCAACAACTGTCATGTCATCACGTATATGCCCTCCTTGATTACCGATTGCGCACTTTAGCAAATAATCGGAAAATTCCTTAGGATTTACATAATTTACTTTTGCAATAATGTCCTTAATCCTTCTTATTCCAAACTCGCCAAACGCGTCTATTACTCCATCAGACACCATAAGAAGCATATCTGCATCACAAAGCTGTATCATAAGCTGCATGGAATTAATCTCTTCCACACTGCCAAGCGGTAATGTGTCAGTCGCAATTTCTTCCACACTCATCCCACGTTTCAAAAAGCTCGCCGCAGCTCCTACTTTGATAAAGTCCGCTTCACCGCTCAAAAGGTCTATGCTGCAAAGATCAAGCGTGGTGAGACTGCCTCCCGGATTTTGTGAAAAAAGCGCACCGTTTAGCATCATGAGAGCCTTCTCCTTAGAAAAACCTGCCTCCATAAATTTTTCCATAAACTCAATTACGCAGCGGCTGTCATGGCACGCCTGCTCACCGCTTCCCATCCCGTCCGAAATCATCGCAGCCATTTGATTTTGACTGTACTCCTCAACCGAAAAATTGTCGCCTGAAATTTTCTCGTCTTCTTTCACCGCTCTTGATACCGCACTCAACACACTATAACTTGGCTCATCTTCAAAGATAAACAGATTATATCCTCTGCCAAGTAAAACAGCGCTGTCAAGCGCCGGCATGAGGCGCCTGTTAAAATACACAGATAAAAGACCTGCAAGCTCGTCCGCAGGTATTTCCCTCCTGATTAGCGAACGCGCCTCCATACTGATACGCCGTGACACTCCGCCCTCAATAAAAATAAGCTCCCTTGCCTGTATTCCATGCTTTTTGAGATGCTGTACCAATGCCTTTTTTTTATGTTCAAGCGGCATGCTGATCTGTACAACCGTATCTGCCACTTCCAAAAACGCCTCGGAAACTTCCTCCAAATGATTTGCAAAAACCTGATTTGTTTCACGAAGTTCCTTGCGGAAGAGGACATCCCTCCTGTCTAAAGAGCCCTTATCTGCAAACATGCTTGAGCAATCCTGCCTGTCACGATAAAACTTTGCCAGTTCTTCATATGTTTCCGCCAGGCAATACAGCTTTTTTCTGCTATATCCCGTAAACAGTGATTTATTTTCTGCTGAATTTGTTTTCATACCCCTGTGCTCCTCTTGTTTTTTATAATACAAGAGTATAAAGGGTTACATAATAATTATTTTGTCAAATCAAAGACAAAAGCACCGTTTTTTTATTGACAAAAAATGGCAAAAGAGCATTCTTTAAATGCTCTTTAATCTACTTCCTGAAAAATGATTTCATGTTCATATACAAGCCCCAGTTTATCCTTCGCCACTTCCTCTACGTATTTTTTGGTCTTTGTGTATCGCTCAAAATTCACAAGTTCTTCGCTTCTCGCCTCTTCAAGTTCAATCAAGTGCTGCAGCTCTTCCTCGCGCGCTGCATACTTTGCTTCTTTTTCTTTCAGGGAAACAGAATTAATGCCAACTACAAATGTCATGATCACGATTGCAAGCATCGCTGCTGTCATGCCAAGGAGGTTCTCATTTTTAACGCGTCGGAATTCCGGCGTCTTTCTTTTTCTTGATGCGCTTTTTGCCATGAGACTTACTCCTTTCCCCTTTTTTATCACCATTTATATCCATTTTATGATGAATCGCATTACTCGTCAACCGGTATTGATGAATTTTTTGAATTTTGTTAAATATTCCAACACTTTTTAAAAATTCCCTTTTTTTGCGGTTTACGGAAGCTGCAATTTTATGTAACCTCTTGATGATTCTGCACAAAAACCGAACTGCGCTTCCTATTGTTTTATTTATCAGAAAATAACTGAATTTTACAAAAATTCTGCCTATTGACACATTATAAAGCAGCATTCCAATAGCAGCTCCTAAAACTGCAACAAAACGTATCATTCCATTATTACTGTAATATAGAATAATAAAACTTGTGAAAAAACAAGCTGTCCAGTAAAGCAGATCTTCTATGTCTATTGCAAAGCGCCCATGTCGCACAAGCCGCCGAAAAAGACGAATCAAATCATAAGCGAATGCCATACCGACGCCTGTCGCTATCGAAATAATCCACAAGTCCAAATCTGCAATAATATTTTTACTCATCAGCTAAACAAACGTGTCAGAATACCCTCTCCCTTTTTGGCAAGCGTGTTTTTATCAGAATACGCAAGAGAATCTACCTTTCCGTCCACATCTGCCTCTCCCTTCTCAAGATTGAGACGACTGACATGCAGTCCGTTGCCTTTGATTATCAGCATTCCGTCCACAGTTTCCATTAAAATACTGTTTTCATCAAATGCGTGAATGTCAATTACTCCAGTTATTTTACAATCGCGACGCTGTTCAAGGCTAAATCTGTGTTTCCCAACATTGAAATTTTCCGAACCGGTATTGAGCATAAAACAAGCACCCCTCTCCTCATATTTTAGTATATGAGAAAAGGGGTGCCCGTATGACTAGATATACTTAAAAAGCTCTTTGGCCTCATCCTTCTTTACAGTCTCCTGCACGTCGAGGATTTCTACCTTTACATCCTTATTTCCAAACTGAATGGTTAAAATATCTCCAACCTTCACGTTTGCAGATGCCTTTGCAGGTTTATCATTAATCAATACCCTGCCTGCATCACACGCCTCGTTTGCCACAGTACGGCGCTTAATCAGGCGTGATACCTTCAAATATTTATCTAACCGCAATTTATCTGTTTACCTCATCCTTTAATGCCTTGCCGGGCTTAAACTTCGGTGCTTTTGATGCCGCAATCTTCATTGTTGCGCCTGTCTGAGGGTTTCTGCCCTCTCTGGCTGCTCTTTCTGCTACTTCAAATGTACCAAATCCAACAAGCTGGATCTTCTCACCCTTCTTTAATTCTTTTGTAACGACCTCAGTAAATGCTGTCAAAGCCTTCTCTGCATCCTTCTTTGTCATCTCTGCCTGCTCAGCAATTGCTGCTACTAATTCTGTTTTGTTCATTGTTGAACTCCTCCTCTTGGTTTTTGTAAGATAAAATAACCTTTAATGCTTATTTTGCGCGTATCATACGCCTATATCTATTTATAGGTGAAAAGTTTCCTTTTGTCAAGGATAAATGCCCATTTTTTACCGCTTTTTTATTCATCTGACTCCACCAACTCCGTAAAGGAATAGTTTACGTCTTTTTTCTCACTGTCAATCTGCAAAGTGTAACTTCTCGTTTGGTATCCGTTTTTCCGAAGCGTCACGACATAATTGCCTGCCGTTTTAGGAAAATCAACCGGCGTAATTCCGATATAACTGCCGTTTAAATACGCTTCCACACCTTCCGGCGCATCAATATATACTTTATATTTGTCATTTGCGGACACAATGTCTTCGGGATCTTCATTGTTTTTCTTCTCGCTGCTGTCCTCCTCGCTCTCTTTTTCATCCTCCTTCTCTTCTTCGTCGTCCTTCCCTTCTTCGTTGTCCGACGTATTCAATGCATATTTTTTGCCCACAGGAGTCTCTTCCTGCTCGTCCTCCTCCTGCTTTTTCTCCGGTTCGGATGCCTGTTCCTCACTCTTTGGCTCGCTGCTCTTTTCCATCTCTACGCTGATATTCGCCGACGGTTCCGCCACCTTAATATACTGTGCTACCGTATCGTATCCTTCCGCAGTGATGCGCATTGAATGTAAACCGTATGTCAGCTCCACAGGCTTTGAAGTATTGACCTCACGCCCGTCAATAGCCATTTTTGCCGTGGCAGGTGTCAGTGTAAATATGATTTTTCCTGTCTGAACAACCGTAATTTCAACACTGCTCAAATCCCAAACCATTTCCTCATTGCGCGCAAAGGTAATCTCCTGCATGGCACTGCTGCCCTTATGGCTTACCATCGCCTGATAGGTTCCCTCCGGCACGACCAAAAGCATATCCTCCTCAATTTTTCGGATAACCTTGTCTCCCACGTCAACCCATCCGTTTACAAAATAATCCTCATTCTGCAATCGCAGATAACCATGCCCTTTTTCTACATTAATTCCATAAATTCTATCCTGATACCCCCAAACGCTTATGACATCCATTGCATTCAGTTCCCACGGTTCCGTCTCCCTTCCATCTGAAATGACAACGACATTACTGTTCAAAAGATATGTATTTGCACCAACCGTTATCTTGCCGTTTTGCAAGTCAAGCTCGTAATCGGACAAATTGGGAATATTTAATGCATCCGCATTTTCCTTAATATAAGAAAGCGTTTTGTCCGCTTTGTAAAAACGCGCCGTTACCACACTTCCTTCTTTGAGCTGCTGCATGGAAAGTGCGACGTCATTTTTATCAAAAACACTTGTTGTTCCATTATAATTTAAAGTATAACGCTTTGCGGTAGCAATATTCTGAAGCTGTATTGTGCCTTCCTGCGTATTTTTCCTGACTACCACAGCCGCATCTTCTGAATCGTAGATATTGGGAGTTTTCACATTTTCCTGTATTTCCGGATTCGTCCCGCGAACGTTGTCTGCCGGCACTGCACATCCCCCGATTGCAAGCATCAAAACAGCAAGCGCTGCACTGTATTTTATTTTTGTTATCTTTTTATCAAGCATGTATCCTGCTATACTCCTTTCCCATAGCTTTTAATCTTATGTAAACTATTATAGTACGAACACACTGTTTTATCAATCAAAAAGTTTTTCAATCAGCTTTTCTTTTTGCCGTTCCTGTGCAATCAGGCTTTCTAATTTTTCATAATTTCTGCCTGATACCCATGACTTTCGTGAATTATAATAAAAATTAATGATTTTCCAAAATTTTTCAGGATATGCCAGCCGCATCCGCAGTGAACGCCACTCGATCGGCGTCAGCTTCCTTCTGTCCTGATATGCATCAAGCATTTCCTGCGCAGCATTAATTGACCAGTTGTTTTTTTCTGATATTTTCCTGAAAAGAAGATAAAAATCACGCGCTCCCGTATCCCGTGCAAAATGCTCAAAATTGATAAGACATGGGCTTCCATGTCCTTTTGCATAAATCACATTATGATACTGGAAATCTCCGTGACAGTATAGACCGTTGCTTTTGATATATGCCTCATATTCCGGTTTTGATTCCAGCATCACGGATTTTGTGACTTCTTCCGCTTTTTTCAAAAAATATTCATATTCTTTTAACAGTTTTCGTTCGAAATCCGTTTTCGTCCTCAATTTATTCAAATAATTTTTTACGCGGCGGCACTCTTTTGTGTGCTTTTCCATCTCGTCACCATAAAAAAATACCGGCATTTCATATACTGCCTGCGTTTCGGTCATCTTTAAGTGCAGTTTTGCCATTACGCTGAATGCTTTTTGAATATCATCTTCATTTTTATAGCTGCATTCCCGCCCCTCTATTTGTCTTTTTAATATGTAAGTGCTGTTATCTGTGTCCTTGACAGACAATCCGCCTTCTTTATTTCTGACAAGCATATCCGTTTTTATGCTATCCGCAAGTTTTTCCTGCAGCCCATTTAAGAGCTCAAGCTTTTCCGATTTTCCTCTATATTCTTTTAATACACACATTCCCTGGTCCGTTTCGCAAATAATCGTTCCTCTGCCTTTAAATGTGCGTGACACGGTTACGTCATACTGTTCTAATACTCCTACTGCCCTGTCATTCACTAAAAAATCCCCCTCCGCTTTTATAGAACTGTATTCTATAAATATGTGGAAAGGGATTTATTTATTCATTTTCATTGACAAAAATCTTTGCTCTCTCAAGCAAATATCCATATTCGTTACATAAAGGATCCTCAATTACTTCTTCCAAAAGTTTCGATAAAATTTTACCGATTTTTTTCCCCTGCGGTACTCCCAATGCAATCAAATCATTTCCGCTTATTGCAAGATTTTTAAGCGAGACACATTGCTGCTGATTGAGAATCTCCCGGTAAAGCTCCTCGACTTTATCAAGCTCTTCCAATTTCTCTCTGCGCATATACATGCTCTGCGCAAGGCAGTCCGCCCGCTTTAACGCGAGCACTCCCTGAAAATATTCCTCGCCGATTCTGCCCATACTGCGGCGTACCGCCCTTTCATTGGAGTGAATCTGGTCATCATGATGTCTGATATATCTTTTCACCCTTGTAATGGTGTCATTATCGAACTTTAGACGCCTTAAAATCTGGTCTGCCATTGCTTCTCCGATTTCCACATGTCCGTGAAAATGGTCAACTCCATCTGCATCCGTCGTTTTACTCTCCGGTTTTCCAATATCATGTAAAAGCGCTGCAATTCTAAGGCATCTGTCTGCGCTTACATAAGTCAGGCAGTGCATCAGATGTTCTCCTACCGTATACATATGATGCGGATTGTGCTGCGGCGTTTCAAATGTCCTGTCCAGTTCAGGAAGCACAATCTTTGTAATTCCCAATTCATATGCTTTTCGTATATAATCAGGATTAGGAGACAATAAAAGCTTTACAAGCTCTGTCTGAATCCGTTCTGCGCTGATTTTTGCAAGATTCGGTGCAAGTTCTGTTATGGCACACTCTGTATCTGTATCTATGAAAAACCCAAGTTGTGCAGAAAAACGCACTGCACGCAGCATACGCAGCGCATCTTCACCAAAACGCTCCTTCGCATTTCCCACACAGCGTATGACCTTGTTTTCCAAATCATCCATTCCGCCAAATATATCAATAAGCCCGCTCTTTTCATTGTATGCCATCGCATTAATCGTAAAGTCCCTGCGTCTTAAATCCTCCATAAGATTCGCCGTAAAAACAACTTCTTTTGGATGACGGCTGTCCTCATATTCACCGTCAATACGGTACGTTGTGACTTCAAAACTTTCATGATCAAGCATTACAGTCACCGTCCCATGCTGAATTCCCGTATCAATCGTGCGCCTAAAAACGGCTTTAATCTGCATAGGTGAAGCCGATGTTGTAATATCCCAGTCATCAGGTTCTTTACCAAGTATAGAATCCCTCACACACCCTCCAACAGCATACGCCTCGTAACCGGCTGTTTCTAATTCAGTTATGATTCGTTTTACTTTTTCAGGTAGTTTTATCTGCATTTTTGCCTCCACTTCTTCGCTGTCTTTGTAATCGTTCCATTCGCGGGTTCCGCCCTATCAGTATACACGAAAACCGCTGACAATTCAATCAGCGGTTTCGCTATGTATTACTGTTTTTTATTTTACAAGTACAAGCGTCTGACGCGCAATTGAAAGCTCTTCATTGGTCGGTACACACAACAGCGCTACCTTGCTTCCGTCCTTGGAAATCACGGTATCCTCGCCTCTTACGTTATTCTTCTCGAGGTCAATCTCTGTTCCGAGGTATCCCAAATACTTTGCAATTTCAACACGTCCGGAAATGTTGTTCTCACCAACGCCTGCAGTAAACGCAATCGCATCAACACCGTTCATCGCTGCTGTATAAGCCCCGATATATTTAGCCACTCTATAATAGAATGCGTCCAATGTCACTGCCGCAAGCTTATTTCCGTCGTTTGCCGCCGCCTCAATATCTCTGAAATCAGAAGAAACCTTTGACAGTCCGAGAACGCCTGACTTTTTGTTCAGCACATTATTCATCTCGGCAGGTGTCAGATTTTCTTTTTGGCAGATAAAGTCACAGATTGCCGGATCAATATCACCGGAACGCGTACCCATGATAACGCCCTCTAACGGTGTCAATCCCATTGAAGTATCCACGCATTTCCCATGATCCACTGCCGATACGGAACCGCCGTTTCCTAAATGGCACACAATAATCTTTAAATCTTCGCGCTTCTTACCAAGAATTTCTGCAGTTCTTGCCGATACATAGTCATGGCTTGTCCCGTGGAAACCATAACGGCGGACTTTGTATTTCTCATAATACTCATAAGGAAGTCCGTAAAGATACGCCTTCTCCGGCATTGTCTGATGAAATGCCGTGTCAAACACAGCAACCATCGGAACGCTCGGCATTATCTCCTTGCAGGAATTGATGCCAATTAAATTTGCAGGATTGTGAAGCGGCGCTAAATCGTTGCACTCTTCTATTGCTTTCATAACTTCATCATCTATAATCACGGATGTTGCAAACTTCTCGCCGCCATGTACCACGCGGTGTCCGACTGCGTTAATCTCGTCAAGCGACGTAATCACGCCATGCTCCGCATTTGTCAACGCATCAATTACAAGCTTCACTGCAACCGTATGATTGGGCATCGGCGTCTCAATCTTAACCTTGTCTTTTCCGGCAGGCGTATGCGTAAGAACACTTCCGTCAATTCCAATACGCTCGCAAAGCCCCTTTGCAAGAACAGCCTCGCTGTCGCTGTTAATAAGCTGATATTTCAGTGACGAGCTTCCACAGTTGATTACTAAAATATTCATTTTTTACCCTCCAATATCGTTACTTTTTTGATAGTTTTAGTTTACTACGGATTTTAATAAAATGAAAGCACTTACATCAAATTTTTTATAAAATGGAGGTTTTCTATGACACTGATTTCATGTCCCGAATGCACACACAATATTTCCAGCGCGGCAGTTTTTTGTCCAAGCTGTGGTTATCCATTAAATATTACGCAGAAAAAACGGCGCAAGCTCCCAAATGGCACCGGAAGCATCAAGCATCTGTCCGGAAGACGTTCCCGTGAATGGGCGGCATATCCGCACGTCACCAGATTTTCCCCGAACGGTTCTCCCATTCTTGAACCCGCAATCGGATATTTTAAAACATACGAGGAAGCATATCAGGCGTTGATTCTTTACAATGCTGCAGCACAAATACCCAAGGCTTCGAACGCGTTTGCATCCTCTAACACGTCCACTAGTCTTGCGCCACAATATCAGGACATTACGTTTTCCGAGCTTTATGAGCTGTACTATTACAACAAGTTCCAAAACTCCAAGAAAAAGTTTTCACGTGCTTCTAAATATTCCAGCAATGCCGCCTTTAAAAACTGTAAGGCGCTTCACAACAGAAGATTTTTAGAGCTTCGCAAAGTTGATTTGCAGGAAGTCGTCGATACCTGCCCGCTAAAACATGCAAGCCTCGAACTGATTGTCACACTTTTTAAAGGGATGTATACATACGCCCTGCAAAACGATATTGCCGAAAAAGACTATTCCAAATATGTAAGCATCAACATCGCCGATGACGACGAATGCGGTGTGCCCTTCTCACAGACCGCACTGGAAACCCTTTGGAAACACAGACACCGCAAAGATGTCGGCATGATTCTTTTAATGATTTATACCGGATTTCGCATATCCGCTTTTCAAACTATTCATTACAACCGAGCAGAAGAATATTTCCAAGGCGGCGTAAAAACAGCATCTGCGAAAAACAGAATTGTCCCGCTGCATCCTGCAATCCGCGGATTTGCGGCAGAATTTTTTGACAGTTTTTTATCAGAAAGCGGAATGTGTTTTCAGCCGTACAGGTACCGGAAAGAATTTTATGCAGTCTTAGACGCACTCAACCTTACAAATTCTGACAACGGCACAAAGCATACCCCGCATGACTGCCGCCATACTTTTTCCTGGCTATGCGATAAATACAAGGTAGATGAGCTTTCAAAGCATCTTTTAATGGGGCACTCACTAGGCAGTGATGTGGAACGTTCTGTTTACGGACACCGAACGCTTGACGAGCTTCGCGCGGAAATTGCAAAAATTGAGGTTCCGATTTGTCGCTAATTTGTCGCTAACACAGGCTATGCAGCGCATTATTTCGGAATGTTTCCGCTGTAATTTATCACTAGTTTGTCACTAATTTGTCACTAATCTGTTGCTAATCTGTTATGAAAGCGGCGCCGTTTGCAGCAAGCGGAATGCATCACTGTACTATATTCTTAAATGCGTGGCTGGATTTTTGATGTGATATTTTAAGGCATCCTTAAAATCTGACGCTCAATTTATTAAATTTTTATAATGTAATCATTAAACTTTTATTAAAATTGTCAGCAGTTGCCCGATTATAGACACACAAGGGAGGAAGGCGAACCTATGAGTAAATTTAAGGGCAAATTGGCAAGACGCATCATGGCGGTTGTTTTATCGGGCGCGATGATTATGTCAAATATGTCTGCTTACGCTGCGGAGCTTGCACCGGAACAGGAGACGGAAATCGTTTCCGAGGTGGAAGAAACTGTCGCTGCTGAACAGGCGGAGGAAGAAGCCAAATCGGATTCAAATGATGAGAATGCCGAAGCGGAAACCCCGGCTGCCCAAAGCAGTGAAAGCGAGAGCAAAGGCGACGCTGACGAGGCGGCAACGGACCCCGTTGAAACAACAAATGTTGAGACAACAGGCGTTGAGACAGAGACCGCCACGGAAGCAAAGACAGAAGATACTACGCAGACCGAAACGGATACGGAAGCAGTGGAAAGCACTGTGGATGAGACCGAGACGGAAACGGTAGAGGA
>CAMWNY010000036.1 GCA_947175775.1 uncultured Lachnospiraceae bacterium
TCACGGGAATGCCCCCCGTAATCTGCGCGCAAAATTCCGCAAGCGCATTTGCGCCGCCCAAATGCCCCGAAAGCAGCGGGATGCAAAACTTCCCCATATCGTCCAGCACGACAACCGGAGCATCCGTTTCCTTTGATTTGACAAAACCGCTTATCTTGCGCACCGCAATTCCGACTGCACAAATCATTATCAGCGCGTGTCTGTCTGCAAACGCCGTGCCAATCAGTTCCTCTGCATTCACAAAGCGTTTCAGGCGGCTGTTCTCATATTTATGAAACAAATAGCCCTCGCACGAATGTCCTCTATTTGTAAGACCCTCTTTTAACGCAAGACAAAGCTCACCGCCCTGTCTCGTGTATGCCATTATGATGATTTCCATTTCGAAACTCCGTTGTAAATTCCGCGTCGTACAATTTTGACAACGCATAATCGTTCCCAAGAAAATACCCTACCGTGATAAGCGCAGTCTTTGTAATACCGTGCTTTTTTGCCGTTTCCGAAAGCTCTGACACCGTGCAGCGCAGTACCTTTTCGTCCTCCCATGTCGCCTTATAGACAATTGCGGCGGGCGTATCCGCGCGGTATCCGCCTGCCAAAAGCTCCGCGGTCAGCTCCTCCAAAAGCCCCATACTTAAAAAAATAACCATTGTCGCCTGATGCGCTGCCAAACTTCTCATGCTTTCCGCTTCCCGTACTGGTGTTCTCCCCGCCATTCGCGTAATAATGACGGACTGCGACACGTCAGGAAGCGTATATTCGGCTTTCAGGGCTGCCGCTGCACCGCAAAAAGAGCTCACGCCCGGACATACATCATAGTCAATGCCCACCTCTTTCAGGCGGTCCATCTGCTCCCGAATTGCCCCGTAGACCGACGGGTCTCCCGTATGCAGGCGCACCGTCGTAAACCCCTGTTCTTCCGCCTTTTTCATCAAGTCAATAATCTCGTCCAAATGCAGATACGCGCTGTTATGTACCTGACAATCCTTTTTCGCGTAATCAAGCAGCTCAGGATTGACAAGCGAACCGGCATAAATAATGACGTCCGCCTCCTCAATCAGCCGTTTTCCCCTGACCGTTATCAAATCCACCGCGCCGCTTCCCGCACCGACAAAATGCACCATCTAGCGTTCCTCCTTTAAAATAAACCGCATCGCTTTTAGCAGCCGCACATTCTCCTCATGCGTGCGCACGGCAATGCGGTAATATCCCTTTTCCAATCCGCGGTAATTGCCGCAGTCTCTTATCAGAAAGCCTTTTTCCAACAGCCGCTCCTTCCAATTTATTGCACTGTAAAAAAAGACAAAATTTGCGCTTCCCGCAAACACGCGGCAGCCAAGCGGCGCAAGCCCTTCTTCAAGAAAAGCTCTCTCCGCCTGCAAATACCTTCTTGAGCGTGCGGCAAACTCTGTCTGCGCGAGCGCTGCAATGCCTGCACTTTGCGCAAGCGCGGAAACCTCCCACGGCTGTCTGTGTCTGTATATTTTTTCTATCAGCGCATGATTGCAGGTAACCGCGTACCCCAGGCGCAGCCCTGCAAGCGCATACATTTTGGTAAAGGATTTCAAAATGACAAGCGACTTTCTGCCTGCTATTTTGTCCGACATTGAACACTCTTTTGGGTTATCCAAAAATTCATTAAAGCACTCGTCAAGCACAAGTAAAATGTCGTTTGTTTCACAAATATCCGCAATTGCCGTCAGCCGTTTTTTATCAATCACCGCTCCTGTCGGATTGTTCGGCACACACAAAAACACCATATCCAAATCCGGCAAAAGCCGTTCCTCAAAGTCCTGTGTCAGGGCAAATCCGGTTTCCGGCAAAAGCATATGATATTGTATCTTCGCATCTGCCGCCGTCAGCGCCTTTTCATACTCCGCAAAGCAAGGCGCTGTCAATAACGCGGTCTCTGGCTTGTGCGCATACACAATGGAATAAATCAGCTCCGCCGCGCCGTTTCCGCAAATTACATCGCAAGCCGCACAGCCAAAATACTCCGCAATCTTCTCACGAAGCGCCTTGCATGAGCAGTCAGGATACCTGCCAAGCGTACCGGTGCCTGAAATCACTGCCTCCGCTATTTCCCGCGGCATTTCAAGCGGATTGATATTTGCCGAAAAGTCCGTTATGCACCCGCCGTTTTCATACGCGTAAATATCGCCGCCGTGTCCGTTGTCCATAAGCAGTCCTCCGTTCAACAATTATCTGTTTTACGGGACAAGTTTTACCAATGTCACAGGATTTTGTCCCGTCATCAAATGATACGCTCCCGTTTTTTTCGCCTTTGCCACGCTAATCTGCACCACTTGCGGTTCTATGCCATATTCCTTGGCTGTTTGCATGACTTCCGAGAATGTTTCAAGCGTAATCAGACTAATCACAATGACCGTTCGCGGATTTTTCTCCCACAGCAGGGAAAGGATTTCACGCATCGCTCCCGCACTTCCGCCGATAAATGCGTGCGTTGCCACAGGAAGCGGTCCAAGTGCGTCAGGCGCTTTTCCAAAAGCAATCTGCAAATTATCCGCCCGGAATTTTCGTTGGTTCTGCTTTATCAAATCAACCGCTTTTTCCTGATATTCAATCGCATAAACGCTGCTGCCGGGATAGCACACTGCCGCCTGTATCCCCACGGAACCCGTGCCCGCGCCAATATCATACAATACGGACTGTCTGCCAAGCCCAAGCTTTTGGATTGCAAGAGAGCGCACCTCCGACTTTGTCATCGGCACATCGCCGCGTATCCATTCGCTGTCGTCAATTTCCGGAAACAGGCATTCCCGGGGGGAAGGATTTTCGATGACCGCTACAAGCAGACTGCCAAAATCCGCCTCCTGCGCCTCCTGCGGCGTCATGCGGCATATCCTTTGATCGGGATAACCGACATTTTCCCCGATATGCAGTATCACATTGTCAAAACCGTAATATTGCAGCTTCCCTGCAAGCTCCCGCAGCCCCTGTCCGCCGCCAAGCAGGCAAAAGGTATACCGTTCCCTGTCCGCCGTGCCAATGACGTTTTCCTGCCTGCCATGCAGGCTGACGGCAGAAACCGCGTCCCATGAAACGCCGATTTCCGCACAAAATGCGGACATAGAAGATACGCCCGGTACCAGCGCAACCGCATAATCGGAAAATGCCTCCAACAGCTTTTTTGCACCGCTGTAAAATCCTACGTCCCCCGACAAAAGGACACAGGCACACCTCCATCCTTGATTTTCGGTTTTATTCAGATGCGCACGTATTTCGTCCGGCTGGTATGCCGCAATCCGTTTTGCGCTGCTTCCATCAGAAACCTTCAGCATTCTGTCCGCCCCAAATACCAAATCACAGGTCTCTATCAACGTTTTTGCCTTTACGGTCAGCCCTTCGCGGGTTCCCGCTCCAATGCCAATCAGATATAGTTTTTTATCCTGCATAGCCGTCCTGTTCTCCGCTTTTCACAATCACAATAGAATAATAGCCTGCCGCCTTGTCCAATCCGTCCGCTGTATACGACACGCGCTCATTTTCCAGTCCACAGTTTTCCACCATATATACATGGTCCGCGGTTGTGTCAATCTGCTCCCTTAACCACTCCATTTTGCTTCCGATTTTCATAAACACCTTTATTCCGGAAAGATTTGCGGTTTCTTTTGGCGCATATGCCGCCGGCAGAATATGCAGCTGCTGCGCCTGTTCCACCAAAGGAATATTCAGCCTTGCCGCTGCCGCGCAAAATGACGGTATTCCGCTTATAATCTGCGTTTCATAGCCGAGTGCCTTTACTTTTTCATGAATATAACCATATGTTGCATAAATCGCAGGGTCGCCAAGCACAAGGAATGCAACATCCTTTCCCTGTTCCAGTACTCCCGCAATTTTCCGCGCGCCGTCCGTATGATACCGCTCCAGTTTTTCAGCGTCCATTGTCATGGGCATGGAAATTGTAAGGCATGGTTTGTCTTCCATTTCTACCGCACCCGATGCAATTTTGTATGCCAAACATTTGTTTTTATCTTCTGACGGCACTGCGATATAATGGCACTTTTTTATCACACGCACCGCCTTTAAAGTCAGCAGTTCCGGGTCCCCCGGACCGACGCCTACACCGTATAATGTTCCCTTCATTACCGACCGTCCTTTTCTTTTAATTGAAGTCGTTACTGTTCCAATAACTAAAAGTTACTGTTCACTCCGTTCCAGTAACAGATAAAAATCCATGCAAAAATTGCAAAACGAACAAGTTCGTTGCGCAAATGGATTTTTACTTGCTATATATACGTTTTCATACGGACTTAGCAGTAAATGCTAAGTCCTGTGTGAACAGTAATAACTAAAAACCATTATATCATTCTCTCTTATAAAAATATAGCTATTATTTTTTTCAAAAGTGGATTATAATAATAAGAAATACACAAAATAAACGGAAAGGAGTGCGGAACAGTGGGTTTATTTTTGCAGACTGCAATCATACCCGATTGCAATGAGACAGCGGTAAGAAACACCGTAGTGTCCGTGGCGAAAAAATATTCGCATGAATTTGAAACAGCAGAAGGCAATATGGCATCAGAGTATCATATCATTGACTTAATTCCGGACGACTGCCAGTACCGTACGTATGAGAATGGCGTGGGTATTTTATTCAATGAGGACTGTATGGGTTACGAATCGCTTGCGTGCGCACTGTCGGAAGAATTAGAAAAAGCCGTCCTGTTTCTGTACATATATGACGGTGATTACTGGGGATACTTTTTATATGACAAGGGCTTGGAAATTGACCGCTTTGTCCCTATTCCCGACTATTTTGATGAAGTTACGCAGGACGAACTGGCACAAATGAAGGGCAATGCGGGCATTATCGCAAAGTATTTTCATGTGGACAAGGCTTCCATTGAAAAGTACATTGTATTTTGGACGAACAGCATGCAGAGAAACTACAGTGAAAAAGCGTACGCGGATGATGAATTCGGGCAGTGTGAGGATTGGCAGATGGCGGATTTCATGAGAAAATTAGGCTATCCGTACGAGTGGTAGATGTTTCTAACAGATAGGATTAAATAATAGAAGCGGACACTATAACGCTTCGGAATGGAGGATTTTTATGGGATTTTTAACGGGAAAAACTGCAATTATCACAGGCGCAGGCAGGGCAGTTTTAAGTGACGGCAGGTGCGGCTCTATCGGCTACGGAATTGCGACGGCGTATGCAAAAGAGGGCGCAAATCTCGTGATTACGGGGCGGAACGTAAAGAAACTGGAGGATGCAAAAGAAGAGCTGGAGCGGCTTTACAACATTCAGGTGTTGATTGTTCAGGCGGACGTCAACGCGGGCGCGGACAACGAGGCGGTTGTTGCAAATGTTGTGAAGCAGACAATTGACACCTTTGGAAGCATTGATGTTTTGATTAACAATGCACAGGCTTCCGCTTCCGGCGTGCCTTTGGCGGAGCATACGACGGAGCAGTTTGACCTTGCGCTCTATTCGGGACTGTACGCGGCGTTTTATTATATGAAGGCGTGCTACCCCCATTTGGCAAAGGCGAAGGGTTCCGTGATTAATTTCGCTTCCGGCGCCGGACTGTTCGGCAATTTCGGTCAGTGCGCTTACGCGGCGGCAAAAGAAGGCATCCGCGGTCTGACGCGTGTTGCGGCGACAGAATGGGCAAAGGACGGAATCAATGTCAATATTATCTGTCCGCTCGCATGGACGGCGCAGTTGGAGCAGTTTGAGAAAGCATATCCCGATGCGTTTAAGGCGAATGTGAAGATGCCACCGGCAGGACACTACGGCGACTCGGAATTGGAAATCGGACGCGTATGCGTACAGCTCGCATCACCGGATTTCAAGTATCTGACAGGCGAAACGCTGACACTCGAGGGCGGCATGGGACTAAGACCGTAAATATTTATGGCAGAGAACTATCTTTTTATAATAGATAGTCCTCTGCCATTTATGTTATCTCACAAATAATACTGTCGAATCCAAAACAGTTATCCTTAAATCAAAGACTCATAAAGCGCTGTGATATCCGCTACACTTGTTTCTTTCGGATTGCCTGGTCTGCACGCGTCGTCATATGCAGATTGTGCAAGGAACGGAATATCTTCTCTCTTAACAATCTCTTTAAGATTTGCCGGAATTCCAACATCCTGTGACAGTTTTTTCACTGCGTCAATTGCAGCCTTGCGGTACTCCTCCTGTGACATATTGTCAACACCTTGAACGCCCATTGCTCTAGCAATTTCACGGTACTTCTCACCGGTTGCGTCCGCATTGTACTCCATAACAGTCGGCAGAATAATTGCATTTGCAACACCATGCGGCGTATCATACAACGCTCCAAGCGGATGTGCCATAGAATGCACAATGCCAAGCCCTACATTGGAGAATCCCATTCCGGCAACATACTGACCAAGCGCCATATCTTCTCTGCCTTTTGGTGTATTGTCTACTGCACCTCTTAAAGAACGTGAAATAATCTCAATTGCTTTTAAGTGGAACATGTCTGACAGCTCCCAAGCGCCCGCCGTAATATATCCTTCAATTGCATGTGTAAGCGCATCCATACCGGTTGCCGCCGTCAACCCTTTCGGCATTGTTGCCATCATTTCGGGATCGACAAACGCGACAACAGGAATGTCTTTCGGGTCAACACAAACCATTTTCCGGTTTTTTGCCGCATCTGTAATAACATAATTGATTGTTACTTCTGCAGCCGTTCCCGCTGTGGTAGGTACCGCAAAAATAGGCACAGACTTGTTCTTTGTCGGTGCAACGCCCTCAAGGCTTATCACATCCTCAAATTGGGGATTGTTGATGATAATACCAATTGCCTTTGCCGTATCCATTGAAGAACCTCCGCCAATTGCAATTAAATAATCCGCACCGGATTTCTTGAATGCAGCCACACCTGTCTGTACATTCTCAACTGTGGGATTGGGCTTAATCTCAGAATACAATTCGTATTCCATTTTCTCACTTTCAAGGATGTCCAACACTTTTTTGGTTACACCGAATTTTACCAAATCAGGGTCAGAGCATACAAAAGCTTTCTGAAATCCTCTCCCTTTTGCCTCCGGTACAATCTCCTTGACCGCATCTGTTCCATGGTAAGATGTTTCATTTAATACAAATCTGTTTGCCATACGCTTACGCTCCTTTATATTTATTTTTATGTCTCTTTTAAATATATCACACAACCCAACTTTTGAAAATGCCAAAAAGCGCAAATTAGTTTCTGAAAATAAAAAAGAGTACGGCTCGCCGGACTCTCGCGCCGGAGCGCGGTTGCTTTAGCAACCATATTCCTTAGCGCGGAGTGCGCATCCCCCGGAGGTTTTTTTACTTTATAGGACGTAATTTCCTATAAGGTAAAAAAAGTCAGCTGATTTACCGTTTAGGTAAATCGCTGCCCAAAGGTGAACAATATTCCGCAGCCCAATAGCCTGTGAGCGATTCCATTGAAAATTCAATGACAAAAAAACTTTGTTGTGATAAAATTTTAGCAAAGCTATCGTTGTATATAATGCAAACTGCCTTTACAGACCATATTAAGAAAGGAACACAACCATACCATGAACATCAGTGAACGCCTTCAGGACCTGCGCAAAAAAGCCGGCTACTCGCAGGAACAGCTTGCCGAACTTTTAGGAATTTCCCGCCAAGCAATTTCAAAATGGGAAAGCGGGCAGGGAAATCCCGATATTGACAACATTATCAAACTGACAAAAATTTATCAAGTCAGCGCCGACTACATTTTAATAGGGTGCGAAAATGAACCAAAACAGCAAACAGAATCGGTGCCAACACCCTTACCTCCCAAAAGTGAATTCAGCCCCGAAATGCGCAAAGCGATTGCAATCATCACCGTTACTGCTGGCTTTGCAGTCATCACCGTGCTGTTCATCACAGCATTATCCATTATGGAGAAATTTGTTTTTTAACCTGCTGTTCTCTTATGGACAGCCATTTTAATTTATCTCCTACTTGAATTCACCTTACCATAAGCATCCTCCAAGACTCTTTCCAGCGTCAACAGCTTTACTTTTTTGTCAACTCCGCCTGCATACCCCGTCAAACTTCCGTTCGTTCCAACGACTCTGTGACAGGGTATGATAATGGAAATTTTATTATGCCCCACTGCGCCGCCAACTGCCTGTGCGGACATGTGGGGCAGTCCCTTTTGTCTTGCGATTTCTTTAGCGATTTCTCCATATGTTGTCGTTGTCCCATAATGTATCGTTTGCAGGATGCTCCAAACCGCAAGCTGAAAAGGTGTTCCTGTCATGTGAACGGGCAGCATAAACTGTGGTTCGTGTCCCGTAAAATACATATCAAGCCACTCCTTTGTCTGTTCAAGAATCGGCGTGCTCCGTTCCTCATATTTTGGCGCAAGACCATTGGCATAATATTTTTGTCCCTCAAACCACAGACCGGTCAACCCGATTTCATCGGCTGAAAGCAGAATTCTGCCAAGCGGGGACTGATAATTATTTACAAACTGCATTTGCTTTATCCTTTCAATTCGTTCTTCTTTACTTTTTTAAACGCCTTCTGTGCTCCTTGCACAACCGTATCTTCCGGTTTCACTGCGCCGTATCAATCACTCCCGATTTTTGGCAATGACCCTGCTGCCAGCTTTCACCAGCCCCTGTGAAACGCCTGTTAATGACACGGCAATATGCTCTGTCCGATATGCCTTTCCGTCCGGTCTGCGAAGCAGCGTTTCCAAATCAATTTGCCCCAACGTAATCTCTCTTCTGCCATCCTCCTGTTCCAAATATACCTGCTCTCCCTCGCGGCAGACGCCCGACTCCACCGTTCCGACAACTACCGTTCCCACGCCTGCAACCGTCACCACTTCGTCAATCGGCATACAGAAATCTTCCTGCAAACACTCCGCTATATTAAGGCGCTCCAAATATTCCCGCGCTCTCTCCCTGCGCTTTCGGAAAAGAACTGCTCCCAATCTGTCGCCTATTTTTCTAAAAAACGGACCAATCAGCTTCTCCAACAATAATATACACCCAACCGTCAAAGTCGCCATAATTATATGAAAAAGAATTCTACCTGCCATATCTGTCATAACCTTTCCGCAGTCCTCCAATCATATTCACTGCATTTACTATTGCTCTCATTATATCATGTCTTTTAGACATGATACGCTTTGCGATGCACACTCGCTTCGCTCGGCGCTGGTATAATGTCTATTGACATTATATCATATTGCTCACCACCCCAACAGAAAAAAATGGGTGCCCGTGTGCATAAAAAGAACCTGCAAGGTTACTGTCTCCTCTGTTCCAGTAACCTTGCAGGCTCCGCGCCTTCTCCGAACCCACAGGTTCTTTTCTACATCATCTTAATATCTTAATCCTCAAACGCCAAATACGCACCTTTCATCGGGCTCACCGCGTGCTCGCTGAACAGCCGCAGCGCGCCTCTCTGATACCGTATCTCACGCGGTTTCCAGTTCTTTTTCCGCTCCGTTAAAATCTTATCAATCTCCTCCGGCGACTTGCGCTCTCCCTGAATGCCAATAATATTCAGCTTCCGCTCCACCACGTCA
Source organism: uncultured Lachnospiraceae bacterium (assembly GCA_947175775.1). GTDB lineage: Bacteria > Bacillota > Clostridia > Lachnospirales > Lachnospiraceae > COE1. The sequence goes on from CAMWNY010000036.1 coordinate 9,546, forward strand.
ATCTCAATCAAATCGCCTTCCTCGACAAGCGCAATCGGTCCGCCGTCTGCCGCCTCGGGACTGCAATGCCCAATCACCGGACCAGTAGACGCACCCGAAAACCGCCCGTCCGTAATCAGCGCAATGCTCTTTCCAAGCTCCTTGTCGCTGCTGATTGCCTCCGACGTGTAAAACATTTCCGGCATTCCGCTGCCTTTGGGACCCTCATAACGAATAAACACCGCGTCGCCCTTCTCAACCTTATGCTTTAACACCGCGTCCAAACACTCCTCCTCGCTGTCAAACGGTCTTGCGCGCAATACCGCACGGAACATTTCCTTCGGACATGCCGTATGCTTAATCACTGCACCCTCCGGCGCAAGGTTTCCGCGCAAAATCGCAATACTTCCGTCGGTTCCAATCGCCTTATCGCGCGGACGGATAATGTCCTCCTTCGTGAGCGTGCAGCCATAACGCTTGTTGAACTCCTGCAGCCACTTGTCACACCGCTCATAAAAGCCGTTACGCTTTAACTCCTCCAAATTTTCGCCAAGCGTTTTTCCCGTCACGGTCATAACGTCCAAATGCAGCACATCTTTGATTTCCTCCATAATCGCCGGAACACCGCCCGCATAATAGAAGCACTCCGCCGGCCAGCGTCCCGCCGGACGCACATCCAAAAGATATTTCGCATTGCGGTGCAGGCGGTCAAACGTGTCGCCCGTGACCTCCAGCCCGAATTCATGTGCAATTGCCGGAATATGCAGCAGACAGTTCGTGCTTCCCGAAACCGCCGCGTGTACCAAAATCGCATTCTCAAAGCTGTCCATTGTGACAATATCGCTTGGGCGCATGTTTTCCGAATGTGCCATTTCCACCGCACGTCTGCCTGCCTCTCTTGCAAACGTTTTCAAATCAGGGCTTGTCGCAGGCATGAGCGCACTGCCGGGCAGCGCAAGACCAAGCGCCTCCGCCATAATCTGCATGGTGGACGCCGTTCCGATAAACGAGCACGCACCGCAGCTCGGGCAGGCGTTATGCTTTGCCCAGTTAAGCTTTTCCTCGTCAATCTCACCGCGCTGAAACTTCGCGCTGTACATGCCAAGCTGCTCCAGCGTCAGCATATCCGGACCTGCGTTCATCGTGCCGCCTGAAACGACAATCGCCGGAATATTCACACGCGCCAGTCCCATGAGATTAGCAGGAAGTCCCTTGTCGCAGCTTGAAAGGTATACACCTGCGTCAAACGGCGTCGCGTTTGCATGAATTTCAATCATGTTTGCAATCATTTCACGGCTGACAAGGCTGAAATTGATACCGTCCGTTCCCTGACTTTCCCCGTCGCAGATGTCCGTGCAGAAATACCGCGCGCCGAAACCGCCTGCCTCTGCAATGCCTTTTCTGACTTCTTCCACCAACACATTCAAATGCCCGCTGCCGGGATGACTGTCGCCGTAGGTACTCTCAATAATTACCTGCGGCTTTGCCAAATCCTCCGGCGTCCAACCCGTTCCAATCCGCAGCGGGTCAAGTTCCGGAGCAACCTTGCGCATTTCCTGACTTTTCAAATTGCTCATATACTAATCCTTCCTTTCTATCTCATATACTATATAGTGTTTTTTCTTTGTTATGCAAAAAACGAAATAATCAATGCCACAACAAATCCCGTACCGCCGACGAGTGTTTCCATAATCGTCCATGTTTTCAGGGTTGTTTTTTCGTCCATGCCAACCAAAGATTTCACAAGCCAAAAGCCCGAATCGTTAAAGTGTGAACAAACCGTCGCACCGCCCGCAACCGCCGCCGTCGTGCAGGCAAGATACAAAGGCGAAAGCTCCGCAATGCCCGGAATTGCCGCAATAATACCTGCCGCCATTGTCATCGCCACCGTTGAAGAACCCACGCAGATACGCACAAGTGCAGCCACGATAAAGGCAAGTACAACAATCGGTAACGACATTGAAGAAACCGCGTTTCCAATCACGTCGCCAAGTCCCGAATACTGCAATACATAACGCAGCACACCGCCGCACGCCGTCACAAGCAGGATTAAGCCGGTCGGCTCAAGTGATTTCGTCATCACCTTTTCGAGCTCTGCCGTGCTGTAACCGTGCCCAAGTCCCAAAATCAGCATTGCCGCCACCGTTGCAATCAAAAGCGCTACAAACGGCTCACCCAAAAATCCGAAAATTGGCTGTAATCCACTCATCGCATGCACAACGACCGTCACGGAATCCAAGATAATCAATAC
>CAMWNY010000037.1 GCA_947175775.1 uncultured Lachnospiraceae bacterium
GGATAATGTGTATATTGACCTTGCGGAAAAAGTTTTCACTGCTTTTTAAAATACTGTAAGTCTTATTCAGAAAGCACTGTACAATCTCTCCGCGGCACGAGCCGGAAGTATCGATTGCGACCACAAACTCCTTGATTTTGTTGACATCCTTATACTCAAGCGGCTCCACAAGCGGCAGATTTCCGTATATCGAAAGCCCATAGGTGTAATACACATAGTCGAACTCGTCGTCATTCACCTGTATGTCCTCTCCCGACACACTGAACCGCCGCAGAAAATCGCCGTAATCATACGTTTCCTTTGTCGCCTCCTCAAGATTTTGCAGGATGCTTTTATCGTCCGACTTGTCCTCCGAAAAAGATTTTAGCTCCGCCTTGATGCGCTCGCTGAGCTTCTTCCACTGCTCCTGCGTAATCTCAAGCGTCTCCGCATTTTCCGCCGCAGCCCAGCTCTCATGAATGTCGCGCCGGAACAGATTGGCAAGCTCCAAAAGCTCTGTTGTGCCAAGTCTGTCGTTTTTCAGATTTCTGTAGATACGTTCCGCCGTCAAAGTCCCTGCTTTTTTACGCCATTCATCAAGCGTCTCTCTGCGCTCGCGGTCGCCTGCAACATCAATCCCTGATATGCCAAGCGAAAGGATTGCATTCTCCACCGCCATATCCGCCGCCACATCCCAAAGCTCCTGCTCCATACGCCCGTAGCGGTAGGAATGGCTGAAAATACAGTGCAAAAGAATATGAAGATGCGTCCGGATTACATTGTTCGGATTTTTTTTATACAGCCGGACAATGGTGCGCGGGTCGTAATATATGACCGCCTCCCCGGGTGCGTTGATGTCGCACCGAATGTCGTCCATGCCTGCCTGTTCTTTCAGTTTTATGCCCGACAATGCCACGTCAAGAAAGCGCAGGTTCACCAAAATCCGGTCCCGCGACAAGCCCCATATCCGCGATGCAATTTCTGACACTTGTGTCATATTTTCTTTTTTTTCTGTATTATCTACACCTGCATTCATACCAATACCTCACTTTACCTGACACAGCCTTACGATTCTGTTCACTTTGGTATTTCAAATACTTGTGGAATATACTCCGCAATGTTCTCTATTGTTCTCCCTTGCAGATAAATCTCAAACATTTCTTCTGCGCACAGCTTTACTACCCCGATACTGCCTATTTTCTTACCGCCAATCATTCCCAACATCTTTAACTCCACCCAGCCAAAATCCTGACCTTTCCCTTCGTGCGGGCAAAGGTACATATTCTGTACATATTGATAGCCTTGCTTTTCAATAAAATCATCATACGCAAGACGGTACAGATACTGTTTCACAATATCCTGTATTCCCGGCTGCCCTGCTATCCTATACCCTTTATCCTTTTTCTCAAAATGAATGCAGTAATATTTGGCATCATATATGGCAAAGCAATATTCTTTCGATTCCCTAACCGGATAAATGCAAAGAATATCCGGTTTTAATGTATCTGCATTGTCGTCCAAAATATCCGGGCTGTTTCCATGCCATATCGGATGATCAATAATCTGCAATAGTTTTTCATTTCTTCTCGCAGCATATTCTTCCGATATCCTTGTGGGAAGCTCAGACAGCTGCCTGTACCGCATATCTCCAAAATTATCTGCACAGACCTTTTCCCATATAAGATTGAAACTGTTTGTTCCATAAAGACTGTATTGCAGGTTCTCCTGCTCCATTCTGATATTGGAAATATATGCATAAATTGTTTTTAATACCGTTCTCTTTTTTGTGACAAACTGCGTTTGCAGCTCTCTTTCAATACGGTACTGAATATAATCCGTGTCGCCAAAATCATCCAAATCAGCAGTTGTCAGCTCCACCTCCGCAATATCAAACAGTTCTAAAACATCTGTTTTTCTTAACTCTTTTGTACATTGCGTTAATACACACTCATGCAGTCTTCTGATATAATCCGTTTCATTTTCCACGGTACCCTGCGTTTGGAGTTCAACATAGTAAGGACGATTTTTCTGTATCAGGGCAAATGTCTCATGAATTGTCTTATCCCACAGAATCTCACCATTGCCATTTGTTTCAATTATTTCCTGTTGGTTTGTGTATATACCATATTGAAAGTAGTTTTCCAACAAATACAAAGATACTGCAAGACGGTTAAAAATTCTGTTTTCCCCATCACCATTGTACAAATAAACCAACTGTTCTTTATCATTATATTTTTTGATGACCTTAAGAACCTGTTTCAGCTGCTGCAGCGGTTTTGCGGTTGAATCGATATACTTAGGATAGCACTTAAATACGCAATCCTCTATCACAACAATGCCAACAAAATCAAATAGATACACCGCATCGATACTGGTTTCCTCAATATCTGCCAAAATAATATCCTGACTGGATAAATCCTCATATTCCGGCTTTGATGACTTTACCGTTTTTACAATGCCATACTTTTTCAGTATTCCCACAAGCCGTCTTGTCTTTTCCGGTGACGTATCAAGCTCTTTGGAAATTTCATGCAGCCGATAATGTTTCCGTTCCCGAAAGAATCCTCCCATCATGTGCACTTACTCCAATGCTTCCCTGGTTTTCTGCGATAACCCTTCCAATCCAAAAACTCCTTCGCATTCCTGTTCAAATGTTTTACAGATTTCGGAAAAAATCATTTTTCCGTTCTTTTTTGCATGCCCTCTAAAAATATTATGCGGGCGCAGCTTCATAACATCCTCAAACAAATACATAATTACCTTACTTTCAAACGCCTTTACAAATCTGTCCTCGTCCTCCAGTGCATGATTAAGTATTGATTTTGCAATAAAAAATGGTCCTAAGAGCTTATCTTCATTGACTTTGCAGTCATCCGAGAGCAGGATATGATTAATCTGCATGCGCAAATCGTTCCATTTGACATATCTTCTATTATCCCCTGTTCCTATCGGGATAATATACTGCTGTACTCCTTGTGCTTCATCATCAATTCCAATGTATTCAAATTCCCATCTGCGCTTAAATGCCGTATCCATCATATATACCCCTTGATCCGCGCTGTTCATCGTAGCCCAAATAAACATATTATCAGGAATCCTTATCTCCGCATATTCATCCGGATTTCCACCCAGCTTGTCTGCCAAATATGTTCTCATATCCTCGGTAGTATGAATGCTGTATTCACTGACATTATCGCCGTTTCTGTCCAGCAATTGAAAAATCTCCCCAAAGACTGCCGCTGCGTTTGCTCTGTTAATTTCCTCAATCAGCAGTAAAAATGGTTTAATATGCTCCTTATCCTTACTATTCTCCAAAGCTTTCACATAAATCCGCATAAATGGTCCCGCAACATATTGATAACGAATCCTGTCGTTGCCTTCTGCATCCTTATCTGAAACAGGCTTATAAGTACCTACAAAATGAGCGTATGAATAATTCGGATGAAATGTAACACGCTCATAATTTGACGAATCTGCGCCAAGCAGCTCATCTTTCGACTGATTCAATGTATAGCTCTTACCCGTACCGGGAGCTCCAAAAACAATTTTATTGCGTGCAAATGCACTTTGATACCCGGTATGGAACTGTACCGCATTGTCGGAAACCACAGTTTCTGTTTGCGGCAGCGTAATTTGGTTTTCTATCCCATAAAAACGACAAAAATTAGCATACGAAAACCGTTCAAAAAATTCTTTTCTATCACGGGGATTCCCAATAGGCATACTTGTTTCAATATAGTTTAATTGCCGTTCTGCCTCTTCTAAATTGCTTTCTGTAATATATAACACCGCTTCTCCAGAAACCGATTTTACCATCACAGGTTCCGCATAGTTTTTGATGGCATTTAATAGAATATCTTCACTTTTACCGCCTATCCAGCGGTTGAAAAAATCATTATACTTTATTTCATGATCCGGCGATGCAAGAATTTCCCTGACAATCTCGCAGAATATCAAAACCGCGTCATCATTCCCCTTAACATATGGATTAGGCGCAAAATACGTTTTTATCCAAAATCGGATATAACGCGTTAAATTTTCATCGTCAAACGTAAACAGGTAATCGTGAATCCTAAAACGGTTTCCGCCTCTGTCCTCCAGCCCAAACTGACATGCCTGCTGATACGATGTTTTTTTATATCCCGGTGACCTTACTTCAATTTCGTCGGCTGCCTCACTCCACTCCATGCTTTTTGCCGCATCCGGATACACTTCCAACAATGCCTTCAGATTGTTTAACGTAAAATTTCTAAATCTTGCAAACGGCGAAAATGACATATCAGCTTACCTTTCCCTTTCTGCTTTCCTTCGTCTCTTCTTCGTATATTTTTAATGCATCCGCCTCCTCCTGCGAAAAAGCCAGCTTGGGATAACATTTTAAAATTTCCTTCATAATCTGAATCAGCACATCAACTACAATAGAATTCCCCGCCTGCTGATACGCCGACGTGTCGGACACAACAATCTGAAAGCTGTCACAAAAGCCCATAAGCCTTAAGCATTCCCTCGGTGTAAGCTTTCTCAGCCTTCCTTCCGTTGTGACATAATTGTCCACGCCTGCCCTGTGCATTTTATGCATCGTTGTCAAAAGCGGCCGTGCAATCTCCAAATCAGTCTCCGGTCTTGAATAAAAATTTTTCGTGCCTGTTGCCAAAACATATTTTCGCACCTTTTCAGACAGGAAATATTTTTCCAAATCCTCCATTGTTTTCTCTTTGTCCGTATTCTCCTCCTCAAATACAAAATCTCCATGCCAGTTAAACTGCTGGTTCCTTTTTTGGCAGAGCTGTACGTCACCGTCAATCTGTGTATACCTTTTTGTCAAATTTTTTTCCATCGTGACAAAATCTACTCCTTTTTTCGGCAGATAATAACGTCCCGAAACATTATCCAAGAGAAAATCCTGCATTGTTTTCTCCAGCGGAAACGGCTGCGGCGGCATAAACTCCTGTTCCAGCGCCAAATCATTTCGAAATCCCACAACAAATACCCGCTCCCTGTTTTGCGGAATTCCAAAATCCCTTGCATTTAAAATCATTTTTTCCCATGTGTAGTTTAAATCCGTGAATATCCTTGAAACGGTTTCCCATGTTTTTCCTTCATCATTGCTTAACAATGCTTTTACATTTTCATAGATAAAAACCTTCGGTTTTATCTCGCTGACTAATCTGGCATATTCATAAAACAGGGTTCCTCTTGTATCCGCCAAACCGCGTTGTTTTCCTACAAGGCTAAACGACTGGCACGGACTGCCGCCCACAAATAAATCCACCTGTCCTTCATACTGCTTTCCATCCAAAAAAGAGACATTCCAATGAAATTGATCTTCGTTAATCTTATAATTTGCCATATAACTGGCTTTTACCTTATTCTGCGACTCCTTTCCGCTGTACAGTCTATCCACATACTCTTTCTTTTCCGTATAGTCATCAATCTCCGCCAGCTCCTGCAATATATGTAACGTGTTTATCTTTTCATGAAGCATACCCGTACGCTCACTAATATCCCTCACATTTTTGATAACTTTTTTTCCTTTATTTTCTTCCAGTATGTCATATGCTTTTTTTAAATCTCCTGAAACCTCATGCCATAAAATCTTGTCTGTGCTTTTAAAAGATATGTTTTCTTTTCCTAAATCACTAATCGCATTATCCTTTTTAAAGTCATTCGATACCTCCAAAATACACTGAAACGCCGTTAAAATTCCAGTCCGTCTGTCTTTTCTTTTTTCCAAACCTTTCAGAAATTCTGTGTATTCCTTTAACCGCGCCTTTTTAAGACCTTCCATTTTTATAATTCGGCTTAATATGCTTAAAATCAATTCTTTACAATCTTTTTCCGCAATTCTGTCAATGCTGTCAGTCACTTTTATATATTCTGCCTTTGTGGCATCCAGCATTGTGTCCAATTGGGACTTATATTCTTTCTCCTCATCCGTTCTTGCTCCAATGCGGTCAATCATCGTCTCCAAAACATTTAGCTCGCCTTCTATTTCGTCCAAATCAACATCTATTTTTTTTGACAATATATCAACGTCTCCATTATCACACGCAAACACAATTTCATGATCCAGTTCCATTCTGTCAAGCGTATGCTCTATTGCACCAATGCCACTAAAGACGGTTGCTAATCTAATCATCTTTTTCTCCATCTCCATTGTCTAAAAATTCACAATCTCCCCACTACAAGCCGCTTCCATTATCGCCTGCACATCCGCACCGTCAAGGTCAAGACCCTCGGCACTGACAAAATGTGTGTTTTCAACGCCGTAAAGCCTGCAAAGCGCATTTACGTATTCAAATCCGAAATTGCAGTCTCCGATGTAGCCGCCGCTGGTAGTGACATAATACATATCACTGGCATTTGCCAGGCCGATTGGCGTGCCGTCCTGCGCGTAAGTGAACGTAATCCCTTCCACGCTTGTCAGCTCCAAAAAGATTTTCAGCGATGCCGGAAAAGCCATGTTCCAGTAAGGCGCTGCAATTACGAGCATGTCTGCACTTGCAACGGCATTTGCATAGTCAAACATCGTGTCGTCAGTCTGCCCTGCTGCCAACAGCTCGTCACGCCTTTGAAGCCGTTCATAATTTAAGGGCAGCATATTTTCCGTTGATAATCGTATTTCTTCTATATGAAATGCCATGTCGTGGCTGTTTGCTTCGCGTATCCGTTCCAGGAGCTGCTCCGCCAAAGCCAAAGTCCTTGAATCCCTGCCGCGCACACACGCGTTGATAAAAAGTAATGTTGGCATACCGCTCGCTCCTTATCCTAAAATATCCTTCGGCACTTCCGCCGCCATGCGTTCATACGCCTTTAATGACGGGTGAAGGTGGTCGCCGCTGTCATAGCCCTGCGCAAATGCCGCGGGGTTTGTGCGGTCCCTGAGCGCCTTGTCAAAATCGATGCAGCCCTCCGCCTCATGTGTGGTGCGAATCCATTCGTTTACCTCGTTTCTTAAATCATTGCGAAACGGCTCATATGTCCGCCAGCCGTAAATCGGGAGCAGCGTCCCCATGTATACCTTTAAGCCGTACTCATGCGCCCATTCGATGTAACGTTTTAAGCCGTCAATCAGCTCCTGCGCCGTCGGAAGGTCGCTCCACGGGCGAAACGGATTAACATCCACGCCCACCGGATGAATAATGTCGTTTATTCCATGCTGAATAATAATTGTATCCGCGCCGCTCACACGTGCTTCGTGCGGAAAACGGATATCGCCTTTTAATCCGTATGAATCGTAAGTGATATTGTCATACTGACGCAAAATTCTTGTGCCGCTTGCCGCTCTTCTCACAACCGCAGTATGCTCGATTTTCTCGTGAAATAACCTTAAAGAGAGGTAATCGGGCCACGCCTGCGACGTAATACTGTCGCCGTAACAAATCACCGCCCTGTTTTCGGCGGATGTATACAGTTCTACATTGCTTAAAAAATAGAACCAGTTTGTTTTTCTTGTCAAATCGGCGGGAAGCGCGCCGCTTGCCGCATAGTCGCCTACCGTATACGTGCCTTTTGACAGCGGTCCTGTTATTAAAACTGCCGATCGCATCTGTGTAAAATCGCCTAAATAAATGCTGATGTTAAAATCTTCGCCGCGCGTTACCGCAAATGGCGTCTCGTCGCTCACGCGCGATTCCCCTGCCGGAATGGTCACACTTGCGCTGCCGTTCTCAAAGGTTACGGGAACCTTACCGACGTATACCTTTGTAATTGTCACAGGCTCCGTGCCGCAAAAATTGTCGAGTGTTATTTTTAATTTATCTGCATCAAACATCGGACGGATTGGATAGCGCAGAGTCAGATCTTTTGCGTAATTTTCCGGTTTTCTGTCCGCAATGGAAATTGCATTTCCCCATGTGGTTACGTACTTTTTCTCTTCCACTGACGTACCTCCTATAATGACTGCTCGTAAGAATACCTACATAAGTATACCACATATCATTCGTTGGGGGAACTTATTTTCTCTTTTTTAGAAAAGTCTTCTTGAGCACTAAAAAAAACAGCACAATTCCCAACACGCAAAGCGTCATTCCCACAATCATTCCTCGCCCGATTGGCGTCTGAGCAGGCTTATTGACCAGCTGCACGAGTTTGTCAGTTGTGACAAGAAAATCCGTTTTTGCCGTTTCTTCTCCCTGCAAAATTTCCACTCCGTTGCCTGCCGCATCCACGGCGCCGTATAAAAGCGACACCTCCTCATCACGTGCGCCAATCGTTACAATTGCCGTATCACCTTCTTTTTCAACCAAATCAAAATAGTCCCACTGTTCCAGGCATTCTCCGGATTTGCTAACCAGTGTAAACCATGCCTCAGACAGCTTGAAATTATCCTTCACGGAAATCCGCACTTCCTGTGCTTCTACATCATAAATCTCATTACTTTCCACACCGTCTATCAGGACACAAGGTGTTGTATTGTCAATAATAAACTGAATTTCTTCGCCGTTTTGTTTTAATAAATTATTTACTTCATTGCCGGCTCTGTCCTTCGAATATATACCTAATCGATATGCTCCCTCAGATGCAAAGTTCTCACGGTAAATTGTGTAAGTATAAATATATCCTGACTCCTCACTGCCTGAAACATCCACATCATAAAATACCGCCTCTATCGGCTCCATTTTTCCCTGCAAAGCTTCCAAAGGTCTCTTACCTTCCCTTCCATAGACGATATTCGCATTATGTGACATATATAGCGCAAATTCCTCAACCTTATCAACATTCATTTCTATTATTTTTATATCTTCAAAATTTTTGTAGCTGTTGTAATAGCGGTCTACAAGCCTTGTCAAATCCGTAAGGTCATAGGCTGATCCCCGCCTGTTGAGCGAAAACCGGTACGTCAGCTCTGATACATTTCCAGCCTTATCTGCCGCGGTTACCGTAAGATTATAAATATTATCCGGTTTATCATTAAGCCCGGTCAGTGTATATAGAAATCCTCCCTCCGTAAGCGTCGCCGTTATATCAGAACGAATGTCTGACGCAATGCCTGCTCCGGTAGTAAGCGCAATACTGACTGTCTCTGGCTCTATATTCACATCACGCAATGTTATAACCGGAATCACCTCCCCTGAATTTGCAGAATGATTTTCCACGCCTGATATTTCTATTTCGGGATGAATCGTATCTATTATGAGCGTAAATGGCATTTTTGCCTTATCCTCAGCCAGTATTTCATTTCCTGCCATATCTTTATAATGACATGAAATGGCATGCTCGCCTTCCGACAAAAGTTCTACTTTTATGACATGAGTGTCATTTTTATGTTCCCATACACCGTATTTCCCGCCAGGCTGCATATTGATTTGAAAATCATCCGCATTAAAATTGTGCTCCGTCACGGTAATTACCACTGTCTGCGGCGTATTCACATACTCCTTTTGCGCATTGTCATCCTCAAGCCTGATTGCGACCCGCGGCATTGTCTTATCAATTGTAAACGGTTCCGCACTTACCTTATCTGCCTTATTGTCCGCCAAGTCCTTACATTCCACGGTAAGTGTATAATCACCATCTTCAGAAAAATGAATATAAGAATAGTGATTATTTTTATCGTTTGCCCAGTCTGATATTGCAGGAGAAAAAGTACTTCCGTTTTTTGTTACACTGATTTTGACAAGCGACGCATCAAAATTCAGCTCCTTAATGTTTATCTTTGCCCTTCTGTCAGTATTGTAATATCTGCCGTTGGCTGCGTTGTCATTATCAAATGTAATTTCAATTTCCGGTTTTGTCACATCAATTTTTAATTCCCGTGTATCTGTACTGACGTTCCCGCAGCGGTCTGCCACATTTACGGTTATATATGCATGGTTTCCTTCATTTTCTTTCGCGTCAATTGTTTTTACAATGTAAAATCCTTGCGTTTCTGTCATCAGGTGTTCTGACACGCTTTCCTCTGTACTTGAAAAAAGCTCCTGGTCTGTAATTGTATCAGCGCCGTCCGTACCTGCAGAACCTGTTACAAGTTTCAGCCCTGAGTTATTTCCATCTTTTGGCGCATCCTTGATATTGATTTTAACTTTAACATCCTGATTAAAAAATCCATGCCTGTTTGCTCCCTCAGGCTTTTGTATCAGTTCCTGTACGCCGTCCCCTGTCGGCGACTCGCTGTCAACCACAATTCCTTTTGTCCATCCTTCCGCCGCATTACCCGCACCGTCAACAGCCCTGACATACAGCAGCCCTCTCATATTGGGCACAATTTCAAACTGCTCCACACCATCTGTCAGCGGCATACCGTTCCATTCGCCTATCCTTTTTGCTTTTAGGACCGTTATGTTTCCCTTCCCGCTGATTCCATAAGATGCCGAGACTTCGCCTGATACGCTGTTTTGATAAAATTTCTCATATACAAGCACCTTTTCGGTTCCTATAACCTGTTCTTCATCTGCTAATGTCAATTTTAAATCTGCCGGCTCATGGCAGTCTACCTGGTATGTATATGTCGCTGGTACACTCTCATTTCCTGCCGCATCCGTTATCCAATAGACAAGTGTGTAGATTCCGTCATCGGACAGATTCGCCTGAAGCTGGGAAAGGTCATCACTGACCGCTGTAAAGCCATTGAAAGTCCCGTTTTTATCCATATTTTCGGGCATCCCTTCAGATATATCTGTCCGAATCCCAGCCATTTTGTTCTCCACAAGAAGCGTTGTAATATTCTTCTCATCCCTAACATGCAAACTATAATGTATCTCTATCGGCGCAGCATATTCACCGGAAATGACACCCGTGTCATATTCTGGATATGCAAAGTCAATAACCGGTGTCCCGGAGCTTATGTTAAACCACCCGTTATGACATTTTTCCGTATCCGCACCGCTTAATATAACTGTTTTTTTCTCTGCCATTTTCTGCCACAGCAATATGCGCTTTTTTACCGGATTTTCGCTTTTTACACCGGATTCGGATATACCTCTGAAATAATAAACGCCATTTCTGTTTACAGGGTTCTCGTAATCACTGCCAACCATAACCTCTGCCAAACCCTGCGCATCTACCGTCAATTCCTGCCATGCATCATCATTAATCGGCGCATTGCAAAGCATTTCCGCAGCGCTTTGATATGCGTATTCTACCTTGTAAAGCATTGCCCGCATTTCACTGTCAGGCGTCTGTGAACGATTTGCGTCTACTTTTTCCGATATTTGAAACCTCATTTTTTTGTTCGTCCAGTTTTCATTTTCCGCACTGTACTCCTGCCATGTATCAAGACCCTCCTGGGTCATCGCTGACACTGTAATCTCAGGCATTCTATCATCAACTATGACTTTGATAAAGGCACCTTTTTCATTTTTCAGGCAGACCGGATTACATACATTCCCTGCCATGTCAACAGCACGCACTGCAATCGCATTATAATTGCCATTTCCAAGAATAATACGAAAACTTTTGCGCTCTTCTTCTGTATGGTCTAAGTCAACCATTGTCCATTTTACACTGTTTTCCGCATTCATATCCGTTGTATATTCGATTGCCGCAATGCCGCTTGTCGCATCTGTAAACGAACCTGTCAATACAAATTGCTTCGGAAAATACTGCCTGTCTTTTGTGCTTGTCGAGATGTAGTAATCCGCAGACGCTTCAAAGTCTTCTATCACAGGCGCCGTCGTATCAATACCTGCCCGAAATGTTCTTATGCCGTTTTCTTTATCTTTTGATTTTTTTGTTTCTGCCCCCGTATCACTATTTGCCATCCAAAACTTATATTCTTCCATTTTTCTGTCGCCGCTTATGCAAATCTGATTTAATGATTGAGGC
>CAMWNY010000038.1 GCA_947175775.1 uncultured Lachnospiraceae bacterium
GGACAGCGCCAGTAAATTTTGTATTTCAAATTCCGTAAGCCCTTTGAATGCTGATGCAAACTCGTCAAGCAGGCTGTCTTCAATTCCTTTGGAAATGGAATTGTCTTTTATAAAATTTTTAATTACAAGCTTTATTTCTTCTGTATTCAGATAGTCCATTTCAAGAATTGTGATAAATTTCTCAAGGTCCTTTGGAATGATCAAAATAGGCGAAACAATGATAACCGTTGCATCTGCGCCCTGATTTATCAGTCTTGCGATGCCCTTTATTTTTGAAACAATTTTCGGTTCATCAAGATAAGATGCAATGTCCTTTAATAAGATTATTTTTCGGTCTAACAAATCATGTGTTTTCAGCTGGTCCAGCATGTGCTCAAGGGAGCAGCCTTCCTGCATTGCAGCTTTTGTTTCAAAGTCAATGTATCCGTTCGTTTCGTTCCATTCGTATACTTCTTTCCCAAAGCGAATCTCATTGATAATCGTATCTACCTTATCTTCCTCGAAGGTGTTGATGTAGATAATCGGGAAACCTGCGTCTATGTATCTGCTTAAATTTGATTTTAGGGTTTTATTTTCCATATGTATCCTTTCTGTTCTTCATCAGTCAACGTTTATCTTCATTAATTCAAATAATTTACTAAAATAGTCTGGTATCGTTTTTGTTTTAAAGCTGTATGATTTTTCTTGATTGTATATAATTTTAATAGTTCCAATAATATCTTCAAACTCGTCGTCTGTAATATCAAGCATTTCTGCATAATCACATATCAGAGACAAATGTTGTTCCGCATCTGTCTTATCTACTGTCAATATCATCAAAGCCCAAAATATAAACTGGTATCTTTCTGCTGCATTCTTTGATTCTTTAAAAAGTTTAACAAATTTTCTTGCAATGCGTATCTTTTTTTCATATTTATGACTAGACTCTGTAAGCTTATATATTGTATTATCTGTATTCTCCCACCACCCTGACATATCAAAAGAATACTTCGTTATACACATAATTAATTTTGCATAACTGTTACACATATAATAATCATAAATAAACTCCAACGGTGTATCAATACTCTTGTCAAATGTATCAGAAAAACCAATACAACTGCGGAAGAGACGTTGCGCTGTATCAGAAAAACCCAAACCCCAACCAAAACTATGACGATTGGCTTCAGCTATCAAAGCATTAATTTTACCTTCAATTTTTTGATTCGTATAAGAACACTGACCTATCACCCTATTGATATTTTTAATCATTGTCACATAATTTGACAATCTAACTTCATCAAGTATTATATCTTCCATAATTATATTCTCCTTGCAACCACTAAACTAATTTTATTATCAGCATGCATTAATTTACTTATTTTCAAATAAATTATTATTAGGCACTAAATTCCAATCAATATCATAGTTCAATCTTTTTAATTCTTCTTTTGCTTTATCATAATTTTTTCGAGCATTCTCCATTCCATTGGGTGGAAGCAATGACCTAAAAATAGTTTGATCTGTATGCAGATAGTTATCCGGATATGCGCCAATGTTAACTACTTTTAAAGGGTTTTCCACTTCTTTATCCAAAAACAACCGCTCAAAAACCGTTGGTATTGTCTCAGATTTAAAGTTTTGCGGCTTGTCCTGATTATAAATAAACTTCACTATTCGGACAATGTCCTCAAACTCATCCTCTGTAATATCTAGCATTTTTGCATAATCACATATAAGGGATAAGTGTTCTTCCGCGTCTGTCTTATCCACTGTCAATATCATCAGTGCCCAAAATATAAATGTATACTTCTCCTGAATATTTTCTGCTGTATTTTTTGGAGCGTCTCCTGTTACAGGTTCACAAAACTTCCCCATATATGAAGATTTCCATAACTCAAATGGGCGCTCTGCCGGTTCTTTTTCTATCTTGCAAAGGTGAACAAATTTCTCGGTAGCAACTGCATCTTTTTTTGCATCCTCAAACATATCATAATAGTTATCTTTCCACCGTTTCGACATCGTAAAAGAAAACTTTGTTATACGCATAATTACCCTCGCATAAGGATTACATTTTTTGTAATCAAAAATTAATGCCAATGGCGTGTCACATACTGCCATTTTTGCATCCCTGCTATAGCATTTTATTCCGTAACTGGAACAAATCGAAAAGTCTTTATTAAGCATTTCCTTAGACTTAAAACACCTGTCTATATCCTCATTAATATTTTTAATCATAAATGCAAAATTTGTTAACCGTTCCTCATCCATTATTAGATTCTCCTCTCAATAACTAAATTTATCATTAACTTATGGTAATCCGCTCAATTTTTAAACCACTTACTGTTAGGCACTAAACCCATATCTATACTATAATTTAGTTTTTCTAATTCTATTTTTACTCCATCATACATTTTTTTTGCTTTTTCCCTCTCAGCTAAAGGAAAAAGAGAATCTAAAATTTTTCTATTCTTATACAAATATGTATCATCCGTATATTCACCAATACTGACTGTCTCTGTTGGATATCCCACTTCTGTATCATTTGTGCGCTCCACAACCTCTTGATATTTTTCATCAAAAGTCACACCTTCAATTGATATTTTCTTATCATCCCAGTCAACCGCAGCCTTCGAATTAATAACCGCCGTTGGATTATTAATCCCAATATAACGGACTCCCGACTTGGATAACGGTATTGAAAACCTGTCTCCGCACAGATAAATTGTCTCTGCGTCCTCATCAAGCAGGTCATACAATTCATCCTGCTCAAAAGCAACATAATCAATTTTATCAAAAAACTGCTCATCATCTGTAAACTCTTTCAGCCGTTCCAGCCGTTCCGCCCGTTCTTCTGCCTTTTTTAATTCTTCCTCCGTGTTCTCATCATATGGAACATCAAATATCTCACTTAGTTTCCTTGCCAGCTCCGGCTCATTTTGCTCCAACGCCTCAACAGCCTCCGCAATATCATTCGCATAACGGTCTCTTAACCATGTCACCAGCGTTCCATTCTCAAAATGCTCCAACACTTTTGCCAATGAAAAATGTTCCCTGAGTTCTTCCATGCTACGAACCTCAACCCCGTTGTCCATTTCCAGTGGAAATCTTATTTTTTTCGCCATCAGCTTACACCTCCGTATTTACTAATAGTATTTTTTCTTCGACATATTTATTTTTATGGTTTCCAGTCATTTACGTTATTTCATCAAATTTAATAACCGCTCAAAAACTATTGGTATTGTCTCGGATTTAAATTTATTTGAAATATAATACGAGTCATCCAAATCATAAATCATTTTTACAATTCGAATAATATCTTCAAACTCATCATCTGTAATATTAAGCATTTTTGCGTAATCACATATCAAAGACAAGTGTTTTTCCGCATCTCTTTTATCCACTGTCAGTATCATCAATGCCCAAAATATAAACTTATACCCATCTATAACATTTTCCGATTTTTTATAAAATTGAACAAATTCTCTTAAATTTCCTTTGTTAACATCAAATAATCCACAATCTGCATTATTTAAATTATCAAAAGAATACTTTGATATTTCCATAATTATTTTTGCATAGATATTGCATTTATCATAATCATAAATGCGTTGCAACGGTGTCGCTCTTCCAAAACCCCATTTCAAGACCCGCATCATTTCCCTTGCAGTTTCATGAAAATCTCTTGTAAAAGGGCTGTCTGTCTCTTCATCCTCTGTTGTGCCAATTATATCTCTCATATCTTCATTAATCTCATCTGCAAATACTACTCCCTGTCCTATAGCCTTATTAATATTTTTAATCAGAATTATAAAATTTGTTAACCTTATATCATCCATTGATATCTTCTCCTCGTAATCACTAATCTCATCATCAAATAATGATTTATTTGCTTTCTACAAGCAGCTTACTATTAGGCACTAAATATTCATTAATGTCATAGTTTAATACTTCTAATACATTTTTAGCTTTATTATAATTATTTTTAACACTCCCCATGTCTGCTGCCAGAAGCATAGTCTTCAATGTGTCTTTATCCTTAAAAAAATATGTATTATCCGAATATGCGCCAATGCTGACTATTTCTGTTGGACCTGTCCATTCTATCCCTACGCTGTTTTTCTTCTGTACGCTTTCCGCAGCATCCACGCGCTCCACAACCTCTTGATATTTTTCATCAAAAGTCACACCTTCAATTGATATTTTCTTATCATCCCAGTCAACCGCAGCCTTCGAATTAATAACCGCCGTTGGATTATTAATCCCAATATAACGGACTCCCGACTTGGATAACGGTATTGAAAACCTGTCTCCGCACAGATAAATTGTCTCTGCGTCCTCATCAAGCAGGTCATACAATTCATCCTGCTCAAAAGCAACATAATCAATTTTATCAAAAAACTGCTCATCATCTGTAAACTCTTTCAGCCGTTCCAGCCGTTCCGCCCGTTCTTCTGCCTTTTTTAATTCTTCCTCCGTGTTCTCATCATATGGAACATCAAATATCTCACTTAGTTTCCTTGCCAGCTCCGGCTCATTTTGCTCCAATGCCTCAACAGCATCCGCTATCTCAATTTCATAATGGTCTCTTAACCATGTCACCAGCGTTCCATTCTTAAAATGCTCCAACACTTTTGCCAATGAAAAATATTCCCTGAGTTCTTCCATGCTGCGGACCTCAACCCCGTTGTCCATTTTCAGTGGAAATCTTATTTTTTTCGCCATCAGCTTACACCTCCGTATTTACTAATAATAGTTCTTGCTTTTTCCACAAGTTTATTTTTCGTGCTTTCCGGACCGAGCAGTGTCACCATATCGTGTGACTGCCCCATCACCCATTTGACAAAACCATCCTCAAAAGCACTGATTTTTACTGTCAGCAGCTCCTTATCCTGCTCCACAATTTTTGCATTCCGGAACTTATCGCAGACATAGGAAAAGTATTTTTCTTTGCATTCAAGCATAATCTCAACAAAATTGCCGCCATACATCTGAACAATTCCACCATAGTGTTTTTCCATGAACGACTTTACCTTTTCCTGTTCTTTCATTGTCTGCTTTCTTGTAATATAGAATGAATATATCCTGTCCAACCGGAAATAAGCCGGATACTCGTCGATTCTGTCTTCTCTGTATCCAATCAAATACAGATAGCCAAAGTCAGATTTGATTGTACATGGAATGACATCCCGTTCGACCTCCTCCCCATTGTTTTTTAAATATTTCATTCGGATGCATTTCTTATACTGCATAACGCTCACCAAATCTCCGTGCAGTTTCAACAGTGCCCTATTATGTGAAGGAGATTTATAGCCGCTGTGCGCTTCATTTTTTAGCCAGTCAAACGACTTGGATTTCTCTGTATTGGACAGCAGATGCGAGGTCAGTATTTCAAATTCATCCTTTCTTAACACTGCCGTGTCTTTCAAAATCTGCTCCACAAACAAATATTCCACTGACTCTAATTTCGTTCTTTCCGTTCCGCTTATGTAATAAGCCTTTCTGCTCCTGTCATATATTAATTCCGACGCGCTGTAGGATTCGCTTAAATATAGCCGGACATTCTCAATATCCCTGTCAAATGTCCTAGAAGAACAATCATTTTCAATGCAGAATACTGCCCTATTGACTCCTTCCCCTTTCATGAGTTGCGAGTAAAGGAACAATACCCTTGTTATTTGGTCCATCTACTACCTCCCATCTCAAAGAGTATAAGCACATTATAGCAACGCAGTACGACACAATATGACGATGTATCAATTTAATTGTCATTTTTCCCCATATTTACTCAAATGCAAAATCTTCAAATCATTCTCATTCTTATCCGTTTTAACCCTAATCTATGTGCGTATAATTATATATTACTATCTAGCAGTTATAATATTATATTTAAACGTTCATGTCAATTCTTGCGGCAATTCGTTACCATAAGAAAAACGGAGGAATTGCCCATGAAACAGATTTATGCAGAAAACTACCGCCAAATCGGACTGAAAATCGCTTATTACCGCAAGCTGCGCGGACTGACGCAGGAAGAGCTTGCAGAAGCAGCCGGATTAACGCCTGCATTTATCGGACATTTGGAAGCGCCCAATATTTTAAAAGCGCTTTCTTTGGATGCTCTTTTTGATATTGCTGCCGTACTGAATGTTCCTCCATACAAATTCCTTGCATTTGAAGACTTCCAATAAAATTATAACAATCGGGATAGACAGCATTTGTCTATGTTCAAAATTTTTCCTTTTATGGTTCCTTTTTGCACCATTGTTAAAAGGCTATTTTATCGTGTCAAAGATGCTTCTTGGGATTTTCCAATACCGTCCGAATTTTACCGCCGGAATCTGTCTTGCTTTTATCATTCTGTAAACGGTCGATGTACTGACCTGTAATCTCTCGCAAAATTCTTTTACTGTCATATACGATTTATCCATTTTTTCCCCTTTCCGGACAAAAACTGTCCTAAAAACATCCTTTCATTTTTTCATTCATAATCGTTCAGTACCACTCATGGTCTGTCATTAACTTCTTGTTAGTGTATTTTCTAAAAAATTATTTTTTAATTGCCATACATACATTTTGGTAAATCAAAGCATTGTCTATACAAAAAATGAAAGGGGGAAATCAGACATGCTAAAAGTGAAGAATGCCCTGACATCCTGAAAAAGAAAATTGGCGTACTTGTTAATAGAATAACGGAAAGAGGACTCTTTCCTCCTTCCTCCGCTTATTAATTCAGAATAAGAGAAAGGAAATAGAAAGAAATATGGATAATAAGAATTACAGAAGTTCCAAAAAGAACAATATTAAAAAGAATAACAGTAAAAATAATAGTACGAAAAATTTGGGAATCAATTTACGCGTTACGGAAGAAGAAAGAAAGCTGATACATGAAATCGCAAAAGAATATAACATGTCTGTTAGCAGCTATATTATCACACAATGCACAGAAAATAAAAATGAACTTATCCAGCTCATACCTGATGCCGTAGAAGCTTGGAATGTATTGAACGAGATTTTACATGCAATGAAATCTATGTCTGATGCACAGCTTATTGAAAAACTAAATAGTATTTTAAACGCATACAAACAAAAAAATATTCAAAATTGGGGAGATATTTGTAATGGCAGAAACAACTAACAGACCACAAACAACCGGAATCCTTTTAAACAAAGCCGGAAAAGGCAGTTATCATAATCAGGATGCGGTTAATAAATTAATCAAATATATTGCCCGCGAAAACGGGAATACTAAGGACGATTTAATCTGTTGCGGGACATTCGGCGCAACAGATGCGAGCATGTGGACGAGTACCACACAGGATGCTCCTGTATAAACGGCTCTCATAAAAATGCCTCTTGCATCAAGCAGGCAGGCGTTTCCTGTGCCATGTCCTATCTCAAATACCCCGAGTACCTTCATTCTACCGTTGAATGCTATTAAATAGGCAAATTCATCCGCCATCTCGTCTACGCGGAATAGTTCCTTTACCATTTCCACTATCTGCAATGGTTCGGAACGGTACTCCCCTTTATAGGGCAGGCTTTCCTTGAGCCTTAAGCTGCAATGCTTTGTCTCATTGTCTAATACTAAATCATATGTATTGATATTCATATATTTACCGCTTTTCCAAATCATCTTTTGTACATGAAACCATCATGTGCATTATGTATTCTTGTTTTTATGCTTCTTTCTCTCCTATAAACGCAGTAAGGGCAGCGAACCGAAGTCCACTGCCCTTAACATATATCTTTTATTCCAGCTTAAAGTTCCAAACTGCTTCCTTTCAAGAAATTTTTCTTAGTCATTATTTGAATTTATAATGCCTGCCACATCTTGTCCTTCATAAAAAATGCGGATAACTGTAACAGTGCATGAGCCTGTATCAACTGTATAATAAATAACATAATTATCAACAGGAACCTTGTGCATTTTCATACTCTGCCACGGCTCCCAATTAACAAGCGAATAGCGCATAGGCATAAAATCAAGTGAGCGTATTTCCTTTTTGATACGGCTTACTTGTCTTAAAGCTGTACTTGGGGCACCAAGTTCATACGCAATATAAGAATAAATTTTTCTTAAATCATCTTATGCTTCAGAAGAATAAATTACCGCATATGTTTCACTCATATTCCAAACTCCCTAGCAAGTTCTACGTCAACCTCATCTGCGGTGTATGTCCTGCCTGTTTTCAAAGACTCCACTCCTTTAGCAAGTTCTGCATCTATTTCAGCACGACTCATTCCACCAATAGCAGTTGGTTTTGCAGATGGAAGATGGAGGTCAAGAGGCATTCCCTTTGTAAGAACAATTTGACTGTATAGCATTTGAATTGCACTTGAGGGAGAAATGCCAAGCTGTCCATGAATATTTTCAGCACTTTCTTTTAATTTTGTATCAATGCGAGCATAAACTACTGTTGTATTTGCCATATTATCACACTCCTTTTGTAACGATTATACACCTTTATGCTTGCAAACACATGAATACGC
This sequence comes from uncultured Lachnospiraceae bacterium, assembly GCA_947175775.1. GTDB lineage: Bacteria > Bacillota > Clostridia > Lachnospirales > Lachnospiraceae > COE1. The sequence continues at coordinate 8,473 of CAMWNY010000038.1, forward strand.
AAGCAAATGTCGAATTCTTTACTTCTCTTTATTCAATTTGCCTTTCTTTTATCCCAACTTAAAGCTCCAAGCTGTTTTCTTTCAAGAGAAAATCGTAGATACTCATTATGGTAATCCCTACCTCATCCCTAGTAACATTAATGACATCCTTCACAACAATAATCTTTTTAAAGAAATCATTTACCTGAATAAGAGAATCCTTTACTAGCTCTTCCTTTATAATTTTCAACACCAGTAAATTGTTGAATCAATGGAGCATTAACCTTTTTTGCTGAGGATTTCAACTTAACATCAGTCCAGTGTTCCAAAATAATCTGCATTGTGCATGGGTTCCCATATATGACCACTTCATCCGCCGCATTATAAAAGATGAAATGCCCTTTGTCTATAACTTTAAGAAAATCCTCCAGACAAACCGCCAAAACGTCTGAATTAATCCTCAAAATCCCTAAACTCTATCCTAACAGACATAAATATTTTCTCGTGACTGGCTCCCGTTACTTGCAGGAAACTGCAAATGTCTGCCTTCCATTCCCTGCGCTTTATCCTGTCAGGTCTGCGTCCGCGCCTCCTCCAATTCTTTATCAGGGTCAAAATCATCAGGTAAATACTGCCTGATTTCTGTACGCGCAGCGTCCAGTCTATGAAATGCGTGAATTTTTTCATCTTCATTTCTACACTGCTTAGGCATGAGCCTTTCAATTAAAAACCTTACATTATCATCTGAACAGCTTGTTCCTATAATGTTGACATATCTGCTACCACCTTTCGCCAAATCCTTTAAACATAAAATACAATACAATCCTTAATAGAAACAACCTATGTCTGTCTACACCTTTTCTTACCCTTATTATGCCGCCTTTCCATAATCAATGATTGAAATTTCCTGCATCATTTTCTTAGCTTGTTCCACAATCTCCTCCAACCGTTTAATTACATCCGCTGTATAAATGGTCTTATTACATTCTATACATTTATAACATGGAACATTTCTCACAATTATAAGACAGTTTCCCAAGACCGTAACATCCGTTGTATATCCCTTATCAGCATTTGCCCCACATTCCGTACACAACATAACATCAACAATCCTTTCTAGTCTTAATCATCTTCCCATTGCTTACTATCAGAGAAATACACCGTTATCTGATAATTTTTTAGCACAATACAGTATGCCGTTTTATATTACATTTATCTTAACTTTTAGAAAATACACCTTATTAAAACACCAAATTATTATCCTCTTTGTTGCCCTAAAATGAATGGTGTCATCTTCTCCATAAGTTCCTTTGACAAACGTTCCCCTTTTTCTTTCAATATCCTTTTCTGCTCCGCTTTTGCCCATTCAACAGCTTTAATCTGATCCTCCAGCCGCTCACTTAAAATTGCATGCTTCTCCATAACTGCCTCCTTCCTATCGATTATCATAATCAATGCCAGCCATATAACATTAAATCATTCAAAAATTTACCTCTTTTAATAACCATTACAGCTCTCCTGCCCCAATTACCAAAGTATTTTTCCAAGATAACACCCGTATATTTATATATTTTTTCACAAAATATTGTTATATACTTTAATAATCGTTTCACTAACGGCTAAGCTAATAACCCCCATACCGTAACCAGTACAGGGATTATATTACTTTTTGAAAAACGTTCATTATAAACCTCTAACATCATGCTATACTAATAAAAATTTAGTTTATTATTTCTACAAGCTCGTCTGGACTGTAAACCTTTGTTTTCGCTGTTTTAAAGTCCTTAATGTTACACGTTATCAAGCAGTCTGCATGTACTTTTCTCGCACATTCATCTTGTAGACAATCCTCAAAATCTTTAAATTGTACATTGTCTATTGCTTCTAAAACCTGTTCATGTGAGGCGCCTACAACTGTTAGTATACTGCAAATATCTCTCAACCACATTCTCTTTCCCTCATCCGGAATACGTAGGGAATACCATATAATAGATAGTGAGTGAAAGGCGATATATCCGTCTATTTTTCCCTGTGAACATAAATCCATAACCATCTTTGAGGATTCCCGAAATCTATCTTCACGGTCTGTAATATAATTCAATATAACATTTGTGTCAATTAACGCAACCATACTTTTCTTCCATATTCTCCCTTCTGACTTGTTCATAGTCATAATCTTTTGGAAATGGATACTTCTGTTTCATTTCTTCCATGTGTAGAAATGCTTGTCTTTTTTTCGATAAGGATTTCTCAGTCCCAAATGTTTGCTCCGTTTTTTTCGTTACTGCATTAAATTGTCTTATCATATCAATAAAGAATCTAATACTATCATCATCCGGCAGTGAATCAATCATAGCATACGCTTCCTGTCGCAAAGTCATATTATCCTACCTCCTACTGGCAAATTTTTATTATATTATAATATGCATTTTGCCAAAATACAATCCAATCCTTAATAGAAGAAAAACAGCCGCGAAACAACTCATGTTTGGTCACACCTTTTCCTACTTTCCCTGTTAATAACCAACTCGTCCAAAACAAGCCCTCTGCAACCCTCAATCAATGGTGGTTTCGAGGTACCGGAACCAAGGCTATAATTTCACGATTACCTCCTCCACCGCCTATGACCAAAAGTGGATACACGGCAGAAACATTTATGAGAACGTGAGCCGTATCGTAGACTCTATTTTTTCAAACTACCTCTCCCGCCCAGGTGTACGTCAACCGATTTTCACTTCCTACTGCGACGGCAACCGTACCACGTGCAAGGGACTCTCACAATGGGGCAGCAAATATCTTGGCGACCAGGGATATACACCCATTGAAATTATACGCTATTATTATGGAAGCGATATGTATATCAACTCTACTTCCTATATTTCAGGCGTGCCCTCCTCATGGCCGGGGTATGACCTGACCATCGGCTCTTCGGGGCAGAAAGTGCTGCAAATGCAGCAACAGCTTAACCGCATTGCACAGAACTACCCTGCTCTCCCAACCATCGCAGAAGACGGTGTTTTTGGCAGCGGCACAGCCAACTCCGTACGTACGTTCCAACGCATTTTCGGACTTCCTGCCAACGGCATTGTAGATTATCCGACTTGGTATAAAATATCTGAAATCTTTGTTGGCGTAAGCCGTATTTCTGAACCGTAATAATCTTATAAGAACAAGAACGGTCATACTTCTGACTAACAAAATTGTGTTCATTTATTATTATTTATTTACATGATTAGGGTGTCAAAAGGTCCATTTTCATTGCAGAGATAATTTTTTAAAGATT